>RFPG01000080.1 GCA_009926245.1 Sphingobacteriia bacterium
TATCTTTGCCGTCCTCATAATCTAGGTATGCTCAAAATTGACATCAAAGACAACGAAGCCGTCGACAAGGCCCTCAAGCGTTTCAAGAAGAAATTCGAGAAAACCGGGGTTCTCAAAGAACTGCGTGCCCGCCAGGCTTTTGAAAAGCCTTCGGTCAACAAGCGGCAGCAGCGATTGCGGGCGGTTTACCGTCAGCAGCTTCTGCAGACGGACGTCGTCTAATTCCCCTATTTTTACGGTAATCATGGATTACCGAAGTTTTTTGCGCTATCTCCGTTTCGAAAAACGGTCTTCGGCCCATACCCTCGAGGCGTACTCTCGGGATTTGGAGCAACTCAACCACTTCTTGGTCGAATCCTGCGGGTTGGGTCCCGATGATTACCCCGTTTCCTTGCATCTACGCTCCTGGTTGGTCTCCTTGATGGAGCAAGGTCTTTTGCCCAGATCCATCAACCGCAAGATTTCGACCGTCAAAACCTATTTTAAATTTATGCTGAGGGAGGGGCTGCACCCCGGCCCGGATCCGTCCAAGGCCTTGCAGCGCCCCAAAACGCCCGTTAATCTGCCGAGGGCGGTTCCTTTGGCTGCGATGGAAGATTGGGCATCGGCCCCTTGGCCCGAGGATTTTTGGGAACTACGAGACCGCTGCGTGGTCGAAACCCTTTACGGCTGCGGCCTGCGCAGGGCCGAGGTTATACAATTGCGTTGGATGGACTGGGACCGAGGGCAGGGGACCCTAAGGGTCACCGGCAAACGTTCCAAAACCCGTCTTTTGCCGCTGGCCACCGAGCTTGGAACGCTTTTGGGTCATTATGCCCAGAAGGCTGCCGAGAACGGGCCGACTTTACCGGAAGCCCCCCTGTTTTTTACCCCGAAAGGCGCCCCGTTGTACCCCAAATTGGTGGTGGACCTGGTCAAAAAGGCACTTCTGAAGGTTCCTTCGGTTCCTCAACGAAGCCCTCACGTTCTCCGACACAGCTATGCCACTCATATGTTGGACAACGGAGCTGATTTAAATGCAGTTAAAACCTTGCTGGGTCACGCCAATCTGGCCGCAACCCAGATCTACACGCATCAGTCGGTCGAAAAGCTCAAAGAAATCCATCGCAAAACCCACCCCAAGGGCTGAGCGTCCTTGGGGCGTTGGAGGCCGTTTCTGGCCTTATTTTTTTTGGATTATGGCTTTTCAGTAAAGTTTTTGCGTATCTTTGCATTCCTTTTGACAAGACCCCCTTTGCCGGGGTTCTTCCTGGGGTCCTCTGGACCTGTCCGAAGGTCGTTCTTTTTAGCTTGCTGCGCCTCCTTAGCTCAGCTGGTAGAGCAACTGATTTGTAATCAGTAGGTCGCTGGTTCGAATCCGGCAGGGGGCTCGGAAGGGGAGATACCAGAGTGGCCAAATGGGACCGACTGTAACTCGGTTGGGAAACCTTCGGAGGTTCGAATCCTCCTCTCCCCACCAAAGCAGGCGTCCTTCTTGTTTCACCATGCGGGAGTAGCTCAGTTGGTAGAGCGACAGCCTTCCAAGCTGTAGGTCGCGGGTTCGAACCTCGTCTCCCGCTCCAAAACCGGTTTCGGCTTGTCTGATGCCGGCCCCGGAGTGCTCTGCTACAGATTCACGCTTCCCTCGGAATCTGTTGCCAGCCCATTAACCCGCAAGCGAAACGACTAAGATTTCCCGCCGTTGTAGCTCAGGGGTAGAGCACTTCCTTGGTAAGGAAGAGGTCGTGAGTTCAATTCTCATCAACGGCTCCATCCCACCATGCATGTCCCAACGATTGTGTCCGCTGTTCACCCAATTCAACCCAACCCAAACACCCAAAAACAAACGTAAAAACCGTAACCATGGCAAAGGAAAAATTTGACCGCTCCAAACCCCACGTTAACATCGGCACCATCGGCCACGTTGACCACGGGAAAACCACCCTCACCGCCGCTATCACCAAGGTATTGGCCGAAGCCGGTTTGTCAGAAGCCCGTTCTTTTGACTCCATTGACAGCGCTCCCGAAGAAAAAGAGCGCGGTATTACCATTAACACCGCCCACGTTGAGTATTCGACGGCCAACCGTCACTATGCCCACGTTGACTGTCCAGGTCACGCCGACTATGTGAAGAACATGGTAACGGGTGCTGCCCAGATGGACGGTGCCATTATCGTTGTAGCGGCCACAGACGGTCCAATGCCCCAGACCCGCGAGCACATCCTGCTAGCCCGTCAGGTGGGTGTACCTGCCCTGGTTGTTTTCATGAACAAAGTCGACATGGTCGATGATCCAGAGCTTCTCGAGCTTGTTGAGATGGAAATCCGTGAGCTTTTGAGCTTCTACGAATTCCCAGGCGATGATATCCCTGTGGTTCGTGGTTCTGCCCTCGGTGCCCTTAACGGCGAGCCAAAGTGGGTTCAGACCGTCATCGAGTTGATGGACAAAGTGGATTCTTATATCCAGACCCCTCCTCGTATGACAGACCTTCCTTTCTTGATGCCAGTCGAAGACGTATTCTCGATCACAGGTCGTGGTACCGTTGCGACCGGTCGTATCGAGCGCGGTGTTATCAATTCCGGTGATCCGGTTGATATCATTGGTATGGGTGCTGAGAACCTCAAATCCACTGTAACAGGTGTGGAGATGTTCCGCAAAATCCTGGATCGCGGTGAAGCCGGTGACAACACGGGTCTTCTCCTCCGCGGTATCGAAAAAACCGATATCCGTCGCGGTATGGTTATTTGTAAGCCAGGCTCTGTTCAGCCTCACCACGAGTTCAAGGCCGAGGTTTACGTCTTGTCGAAAGAAGAAGGTGGTCGCCACACTCCTTTCTTTAACAAGTACCGCCCTCAGTTCTATTTCCGTACGACCGACGTTACCGGCGAGATTGCTTTGCCAGCTGGCACCGAAATGGTGATGCCTGGGGATAATATCTCGGTTGTCGTGAAACTGATCTCTCCGATTGCGATGGAGAAAGGTCTTCGTTTCGCGATCCGCGAAGGTGGCCGCACTGTCGGTGCCGGTCAGGTTACCGAAATCATCGCCTAATAACAGGGCCGTTAGCGGCGAAATCTCCCCGTACCCTCGGGGAGATTTCGTTGTCTATACGGGTGTAGCTCAATTGGCAGAGCGATGGTCTCCAAAACCATAGGCTGGGAGTTCGAGTCTCTCCACCCGTGCTGAACGAATGTCGCCTGCTTGATTGCCCAAATCCCCCAAATCATGAACAAACTCATCGCATACGTTAAGGAATCCCGGGAGGAGCTGCTCCGCAAGGTCAGTTGGCCCACCTGGGAACAGTTGCAGGATTCGCTCATGGTGGTGTTAATCGCCTCCTTGCTCTTTTCGCTGCTGATTTACCTGATGGATGTGGGCTTTTCTTCTTTGCTCAGCGCTTTTTATCATTTGTTTCAATAAACCGCCGCTTGATTCGTCAACGGTTAGACATCGAATAGGATATGGACTTAAAGTGGTACGTAGTTCGAGCCATTAGCGGCAAGGAACGCAAGGCCAAGGAATGCCTGGAATCCGAGATTGCCTACAACGGCATGTCGGACCTGGTTTCCCAGATCCTTATTCCTCTCGAGAAAGTCTTGCAGCTCAAGAACGGTAAGAAAGTAATCAAAGAACGAAATATTCTACCTGGCTACATCCTTCTCGAAGCCAACTTGACTTTGAATCCGGATCTCCCATCGGTTATTACGCAGACCCCGAATGTCATTGGCTTTTTGGGTGGCGAGAAACCAACCCCTATGAGGGAATCCGAAATCAACCGCATGCTCGGCAAGGCCGATCAGGTGGCCGAACAGGGCGAAACCATGGTGAACCCCTACCGGATGGGCGAATCCGTCAAAGTGATGGACGGTCCATTCAACGAATTCATCGGGGTCATCGAAGAAATTAACGAAGAGAAGAAAAAGCTCAAAGTGATGGTCAAAATCTTTGGAAGAAGGACTCCCATTGAGCTCAATTTTACGCAGGTCGAAAAAATATCTTAATCCGAACTGCTACCAAACAATCGACAATAACTACGACAAGCAATCATTATGGCTAAGGAAATTACAGCATTCATCAAGTTGCAGATCAAGGGCGGAGCAGCCAATCCGGCGCCTCCCGTGGGTCCTGCATTGGGTTCCAAGGGTGTTAATATCATGGAATTCTGCAAGCAATTCAATGCCAGAACCCAGGAGAAGGCTGGCAAGGTATTGCCAGTGGTCATCAGCGTTTATGCCGATAAGTCTTTTGATTTTATCGTTAAAGCCCCTCCCGTGGCTGTTCAATTAATCGACGCTTCGAAGGTGGCCAAAGGTTCAGCCGAACCCAACCGCAAAAAAGTTGGTCAGGTGACTTGGGAACAAGTCAAAACCATCGCCGAGGACAAGATTCAGGATATGAACGCCTTCAAAATGGAGTCTGCCATGAAAATGGTTGCCGGAACGGCCCGCAGCCTCGGTTTGACCATCACCGGAACCGCCCCTTGGGAAGTTTAACTCATTAATTGTTACTAACGTGCCTGCACTAACCAAAAACCAAAAGAAGGCCCAGGGCCAGATCGAGGCCTCCAAAGCCTATCGCCTCAACGAAGCCAGCGAACTGGTCAAGAAGGTGACTTTTACCAAGTTCGACGCTTCGGTGGATGTTAACATTCGTCTGGGTGTTGACCCGCGCAAAGCCAATCAAATGGTCCGCGGTATTGTAACCCTGCCCCACGGTACCGGTAAAGTAGCCCGTGTTTTGGTCCTCTGCAATCCTGACAAGGAAGCCGAAGCCAAAGCAGCAGGTGCTGATTTCGTTGGCTTGGACGAGTACATCACCAAAATTGAAGGTGGTTGGACGGACGTGGATGTCATCATCACGCAGCCAGGGATCATGGCCAAAGTAGGTCGCCTGGGTCGTGTCTTGGGTCCCCGTGGTCTCATGCCGAACCCCAAAACCGGAACGGTGACCGACGATGTGGCCAAAGCCGTCACCGAAGTCAAGGGTGGTAAAATTGATTTCAAAGTCGACAAATTTGGAATCGTACATGCGGGGATTGGCCGGGTTTCTTTTTCTCCCAAGCAATTGGAAGAGAACGCTGTGGAATTGTTGCAGACCATTGTCCGTCTCAAGCCATCAGCCGCCAAGGGTACCTATATCAAGAGCATTTACCTTTCATCAACCATGAGCCCAGGGATTTGTATTGAGCCCAAGTCCATCCCTGGCATCTAATTCCGAAACGATTTATTTAAATATTCCCCTGCGATGACCAGAGTCGAAAAGCGTGAAGCCATTGATGGCCTCGCCACCAAAATAGCCGCCAGTCCCTTCTTTTATTTAGCGGATGCGTCTTCACTCAATGTTGAGACGATTAATAAGTTCCGTCGCCTATGTTTTCAGCGTGGCGTTGAGTTCCGTGTCGTCAAGAACACGTTGCTCCGCAAAGCCATGGAGCAGGTAGGAGAGGGTTACCAGGAATTGTTCCCCACCCTCAAGGGAGCTACATCCATTCTCATAGCTGAGCAGGGAAATATCCCTGCCCGTTTGCTCAAAGAGTTCCGGAAGGAGTCCGACAAGCCGGTGCTCAAGGCCGCCTACATTGATTCAGCCATTTATATTGGTGATAACCAGCTGGATGCTTTAACAAGCATCAAGTCCAAATACGAATTAATCGGCGAATTGGTTGGTCTTCTCCAATCGCCTGCGCGCAATGTTATTTCTGCTTTGCAATCAGGCGGTAATACCCTGGGCGGTATCGTCAAAACCCTTCAATCCAGGGCCGCTTAATTTTCTTATCGAGCTTCCATTTCCTTTTTATACAAAATCAATTTCATCAACAAACCCCAAAAAATCACTATCATGGCAGATCTCAAAGCTTTCGCTGAACAATTGGTTAACCTCACGGTCAAAGAGGTCAACGAACTAGCCACTATCCTCAAGGACGAGTACGGTATTGAACCCGCTGCTGCAGCCGTTGCCATTGCAGGTCCTGCTGCAGGTGGTGGAGATGCTCCCGCGGCTGCTGCTGCTCAGACTGAATTTGACGTTATCCTCAAAGATGCCGGCGCTAACAAATTGGCCGTCGTTAAGTTGGTGAAAGACCTCACGGGTCTGGGCCTCAAGGAAGCCAAAGAATTGGTTGACAGTGCTCCCAAGACCGTGAAAGAGAAGTGTCCGAAGGACGAAGCCGATGCCCTCAAATCCAAGTTGGAAGAGGCCGGTGCTCAGGTTGAGGTGAAGTAATTCCTCCCGGCATTGTGGGCTGTGGGGGCGAAAACAAGGTTTTCGCTTCCACAGCCGTTTGTGTTTTGATTCGGTATACCTCATAAATCCCCTCCCCTTG
>RFPG01000009.1 GCA_009926245.1 Sphingobacteriia bacterium
TGGCCCGGGGTTTGGCTTTGTTACAAAAAGACGAGCGAATTCGGCGATTCCGGGGTGGTTGGATGCATTTGTTAGGGGGGTTGATGGTAACGGCTCTTTTGATCGCTCCCGAAAATTTATCGACAGCCCTTATGTTATTGGGCGTGGGAATCGGCATGATATGGGTGGCCGGTGCCCGCATGGTTGACTTAACCAAGGTGGTTGGCGGTGGTCTTTTGGTCGTATTCCTCCTCGTGACGTTGGCTTATGTGGCAGGCTGGTCCCGCGCTCGCGTTTGGAAGAATCGAATGGAATCTTTTCTATCTACGACCCCTGGTCAGGAGGATTTTCAGGTTGTACAAGCCAAAATTGCAGTCTCGGACGGAGGACTTTGGGGCAAGGGTCCAGGCAAAAGCATTCAACGGAATTTTTTGCCCCATGCCTATTCGGATTTTATATATGCCATTGTGATTGAAGAGTACGGAATTGCAGGCGCTGCCTGGGTTTTGGTGCTTTACTTGGGTTTGTTTTATCGCATTCGAAAAATTGCCATGAATGCGCGGTCGCCTTACGGGGCCTATATCGCGTCGGGGATGGGCATGGCCCTGATGGCCCAGGCCGTGGTGAATATGCTGGTCTCGGTGAGTGCCATGCCGGTGACTGGGCAGACCCTGCCGTTTATATCGCACGGTGGCAGTTCCATCCTGATCAATGCCTTGGCCATGGGGGTGGTTTTGAGTGTTAGCCGGGACATGACAGGCGAAGGCGATTGGTCGGAATTGGATATCGAAGGCGAAAGCCAAACGAACAAAGGGGGCGATGTCGTCCCCTCCAAAGGGGAGGTGTCGTATGCCTAGGTCTCGTCAACAAGATTCGGGATGGAGAATCATGGTGAGCGGTGGAGGAACCGGAGGTCATGTTTTTCCGGCCATTAGCATTGCCCAAGCTTGCAAAGCCTTGAGACCGGATTGTTCGGTCCATTTTGTGGGCGCCTTAGGCAAAATAGAAATGACCCAGGTTCCCAAGGCGGGTTTCTCCATCACGGGTTTTTGGATTCGGGGCTTTCAACGCAAAGCCTTGTGGAAAAACCTGGCCCTGCCCCTGCAGGTCTTGGTTTCTTTGGTGCAAGCCTGGAATTTGTTACGAAAGTTTCGCCCCCATGTGGTGGTGGGCGTGGGGGGTTACGCCAGCGGTCCCCTTCTTTGGGTTGCTCAGCGGATGGGTTTGCCCACTGCTTTGCAGGAACAAAACGCCTTCCCTGGCGCTACCAATCGCTTTCTATCCGCGGCTGCTCGCCGGGTTTATGTGGCTTTTGAGGGTATGGAAAAATATTTTGGCTCCAACAAAACGGTGGTAACGGGCAACCCGGTACGACCTGAATTGTTCAATCAAGTTCCTGGACGTGAAGAGGCTTTGAAGTTTTGGGGTTTGACAGGGGAACGAAAAACAGTGTTGGTATTGGGGGGGAGCTTGGGTGCCAGGGCATTGAACGAAGCGGTGGAGGCCTGTGTGCGTTCCGGATCATCCGATGTGGTCTGGCTATGGCAATGCGGACGCCACTACCAATTGCCGGTGGACCTCCAAGGAATGCAAGGACCAAACCTGCGGGTTTTGCCTTTTGTCCAGGAGATGACCATGGCCTATGCAGCGGCCGATTGGATTGTATCGCGAGCGGGGGCAGGTACCATGAGTGAATTGGCTTTGGTGGCCAAACCCTGTTTGTTGGTTCCTTCACCGTATGTTGCCGAAAATCATCAGCATCACAATGCCATGAATTGGGTGGATTTGTCTCTAGCGTGGATTAGCAGCGATGCGACGATTGCCAACGATTTACCCAAGGTCCTTGTGGAATGGGGGCAAGACCCCGAGGCGGCCCAAACCAAGGCTTGGGGCCTACGCCAATGGTCCCGCCCGGATGCAGCCCAACGAATAGCCACCGATTTGTTTGAATTAACCTACCAAGAGAACGCTGCATGAATCCCATGGCCTATAAGCGCTATTTTTTGATCGGTATCGGTGGTATCGGTATGAGCGCACTTGCCCGTTATCTTTTGTTATCGGGAAAGGAAGTTGCGGGCTATGACCGTGTAGGTAGTGATATAACCCGCTCCTTGCAGGCTTCAGGTGCCTTGGTTTTGGACCATTTGAATACCGAACAATGCCCACCCCCCTTTGATGAGCATCCCGAACATTGCTTGGTGATTTACACACCGGCGGTTCCTTTTGATCAGCCTTGGCTGACTTTCTTCCGGAATGGCAACTATACCATCATCAAGAGGGCCCGGATGTTGGGATTGCTAACTGCGCGTCGTCCTACGGTGGCGGTGGCCGGAACCCATGGCAAGACTACAACCACCTCGTTGATTGCTCATTTGTTGCGTTGCGGTGGATTGGATGTTACAGCCTTTTTGGGTGGTCTGGGGGTTGATGCCTCTTCGAACCTTATGATGGGGAGCGATCAGGCGATGATGGTGGTCGAAGCCGACGAATACGATCGATCATTTCATGAATTGCAACCCGAATGGGCGGTGGTGACCAGCACGGATCCGGATCACCTGGACGTGTACGGGGATGCAGGGGCTGTTTTGCGCTCGTATCGCCAATTTGCCCAATCCGCTGCCCGATTGTTAGTGACCCGTTCGGGGTTGGATCTCCAGCCCATGGAAGGGGTTCGTCATTTGACCTATGGGAATATCGATGGCATTTATGCGGACCAGGTGGCGGTATCGGAGGGGTATCTCTGGTTTGATTACCATGGCAAAACCGTCATCAAAGACATTCCCAGCATGCTACCTGGTCAGCATAACATCGAAAACGCTTTGGCGGCCATCACCATTGCCTTGGAATGCGGGGTTTCTCCGGAGAGCATCGCCCCGGCCATGGCGGATTTCAAAGGCATCAAACGCCGATTTGAGTACGTGGCCCGTGGCAAACGCCGTTGGCTGGTCGACGATTACGCCCATCACCCCCGCGAAATTGATGCCCTCATCCGGGGTTTGCGTCTTATGCACCCCAACAGTCGGATCCTGGGTTTGTTCCAACCGCATCTCTACAGCCGGACTCGGGACTTTGCATCGGAATTTGCCCGCTCGCTTTCGGCCTTGGATGAATGTTGGCTGTTGCCAATCTATGCCGCCCGAGAGAATCCCATCAACGGCGTTGATAGTTCATTAATAGCCAAGGATATGACCTGTCCAAATCGATGCTTACCGATCAGCGAAGGCCTTTGCCCGGAATGGATTCAGGCGGTGTTGGAACACCCTTCGGATTTGGTCGTCACCATCGGAGCCGGTGATATCGATCAGTATTTAGATGCCCTCTCGGTTCGGATTTTGGCCGAAGATTCGCTGACTTCTCCCGCCTCCAAGCCGCTGGCACCGTCTTCAACGGAATCACCCATCCACCCCAACCCATCCAACGACCGTGATCTCTTCGCTTAGAAATCAAATTCGCTCGCTGCAGGGAGCCTCGGTCCGCCTTGCTTTGCTCCGGATCCTGGGGTTGGGCTTGGTGACGGTCGTTTGGCTGGGGGCCCAGAATGAGCTGAAGGCCACCAAAATCAAAAAAGTCGCGGTGGTTTACCGGGATCACCACGGGATGCACCTCTTGAGTGAACGGGAAATTTCTAGGGTGGTGGCCTTGAAGGCCAAGCGACCACCGCGGGGGATCATGGAACGAGAAAAGGCGTTGAGATCCCAGCCATCTTTGGTTGGAGCGGACCTTAGCCTGGGCCTGGATGGCATCCTACGGGTGGAAGTTGAATTTAGTCGTCCTGTGTTAAGGGTGATGCCTATTGGAAGACCGGGTTATTATTTGGATGATCGCGGGTTCGGTGTTCCATTAAGTCCTGGCTTTGCCTGGCCGCTGCCCCTGGTTTTGGGGGCGGTGCCCGGTCACTGGTCCCAGGGCAAGGCCTCTTCGCATGCTGGATTGGCTTTGGCACTCCGGTCCCACCAAGCCCTGGCTCTGGATTCCATCCTGGGAACGGAAGTGACCCAATACGTGTTGTCCGGTGCGGATTCGGCTTCAATGGAGCTGCAAACCCGATCCGGCCAACGCATTTGGGTGGGGACATCCATGGACTTGGCCTCCAAATTGAATAAACTATCGCTTTTTTATCGTTGGGCTCCAGCGGATTCGCTCCCTACCCGTTTTCATAACATCAATCTCATTTTTAAAGATCAAATTGTATGTCGCTAAATTTTACCAGCTTCAAAAACGCTGTATCACCCCGTAAGGCAGCGGAGCCGGCGCCCAAGCCTGCCCCGGATCCTGAAATTGTCGTTGGCTTGGATATTGGAACCACCAAAATCTGCGCAGTGGTTGGTCGGCGCAATGAGCATAACAAGGTGGATATCCTGGGCATGGGTTCCGCTGTTTCACATGGAGTGAACCGCGGCACCGTGGCCAATATTGAATTAACGGTTCAATCCATCAAGCAAGCCGTGGAGGAGGCCTCGGCCCGTTCGGGCGTTGATATCCGGGTTGTCAACGTGGGGATTGCAGGTCAACATATTCGGAGTCATCAACAGCGCAATATGATGACCCGCCAAAGCCGCGAAACCGAGATATCCAAAGCGGATGTGAATCGATTGTTGCAGGAGATGTACCGGGTTCCCCAACAAGCTGGTTACGAAATCATTCATGTTTTGCCCCAGGATTATACGGTGGATGGGGAGAAAGACATCACCAACCCAGCGGGCATGAGTGGCATCACCCTCGAGGGAATGTTCCATGTGATTACCGGGTCGGTGGGAGCCATCATGAACATTAAACGTTGCGTTGAGCTTTCCGGATTGCTCATCAACGGATTGACCCTGGAACCTCTGGCTTCGGCAGAGGCGGTTCTGGGCCAGGACGAGAAGGATGCCGGAGTGGTTTTGGTGGATATTGGAGGCGGCACCACGGATATTGCGATTTTTCATCAGAACATCATTCGTCATACCGCCGTGATACCCTTGGGCGGCAATATCATCACCCAGGATATTCGGGAAGGATGTTCGGTTTTGTTTGATCAGGCCGAAGCGCTCAAAATCCGTTTTGGTTCGGCCTTGGCCCACGAAAGCATGGCCAATGAAGTGGTTTCAATTCCCGGTATCCGGGGACGGGATCCCAAAGAAATCAGCCTACTCACTTTGGCGAATATTATCAACGCGCGGGTCAAAGAAATCATCCAACATGTTCAGTATGAAATCCGTAGCTCCGGCTACGAAAAGAGGCTGAGTGCGGGGATTGTGCTCACGGGGGGCGGAGCCCGCTTGAAAAACATCAAACATTTGTTTTCGCTGATGACAGGTATGGAAGCCTGCATTGGGGATTCCAACGGGCACTTGAGCCAAGCTCCGGAGGTGATCAAATCCCCGGTGTATGCCACGGTTTGTGGGTTGGTTTTGACCTCCTTGGCCAAAATAGATGCCGAGGAAAAGACCAAGAACGAACAAGGCAACCGCGTGTCCACCCCTCAGGGGAATGGCGAAGATGAAAGCGAACGAACGCCGGCCCGTGAAGGTTTGTTGGATCGCTTGCTATCGGCCTTGCCGAGCATCTTTATAGACCCCGAGTTGGGCTCCAAAAATGGCCCGCATCGTGGATAATTTTTAATTGAACATTCTGGTATTTAACAAAAAACGATAAATAAATTTATAGCCACTTTAATTCAAATTCTTTTATGACGCCACTCAGCAATTTTCAATTCAGTTTGGGATCCAACCCAGGTGCCATTATCAAAGTGATTGGCATCGGTGGAGCCGGAGGAAACGCCGTCAATCACATGTTTCAGAAAGGGATCAAGGACGTGGACTTTTTGGTTTGTAACACCGATTACCAGGCATTGGAGCGCAATCTGGTGCGCAATCGCCTTCAACTGGGCCCCCACTTAACCGAAGGCCGTGGCGCAGGTAACCAACCCGAAATCGGTCGGCAGGCGGCCGTGGAGACCATGGAGGAATTCAAGGAGCTCATCGGCAGTGAAACCAAAATGGTTTTTATAACGGCTGGTTTGGGTGGTGGAACCGGAACCGGTGCAGCCCCTGTCCTGGCCGAGGCTTGCCGGGCTCTCGATATTCTGACCGTCGGTATTGTGACCCTTCCTTTTTCTTTTGAGGGCAAGAAGCGTCTGGAACAGGCCGAATATGGATTGAAAGAATTGCGTCGTTTTTGTGATACCACCCTGGTCATCAGCAACGACAAGGTTCGCGAACTATTTGGAAATCTGGTATTCAAAGACGCTTTTGCCAAGGCGGATGATGTTTTGGCCTCTGCGGCCAAAGGCATTGCCGAGATCATTACGGTGGACGGATACGTGAATGTCGATTTTGCTGATGTTCGAACCGTTTTGCAACAGAGTGGCAAGGCGGTCATGGGTTCTGGTCAAGCCAGCGGTGAGAACCGCGCTTTGGAGGCCGTTCGCTTGGCCTTGTCCTCTCCTTTGCTAAGCGAGAACGACATATCCGGTGCACGCAATATTTTGATCAACATGAGCAGCGGGAATGATGACCCCATTCGATTGGACGAAATCGGAGATATTAACGATTATGTCCAAACCGAGGCGGGATCAGGCACCGATGTTATTTGGGGGAATTGCACCGACGATGAATTGGGAGATGCACTCCGAGTTACCTTGATTGCCACCGGTTTCGAAGGGGATGCTCGCCGTGATTACGGGAAGGCAACTGGTTCGGCAGGTGCAGGCTGGCAGCCATCCACCAACGACAAATCATCCGTGATCATACACACGCTCGATGCCCCCGTTGCCACCGAGCAGGCCCCGGTCGCCGAGCAGGCCCCGGTCGCTGAGCAAGGCCCGGCTGAGGAAGAGACGCTGCCCATGTTCACCTTGATTGACGATGAGTACATGGACGATGAGGGGGACAACGGATCGGATCCGACCCCAACAACGCCCAGTCCGGCACCTCAAGGTCCGGCTTTTGAACAGGGTTCTCCCGATTTGTTTACCAGGGTTTGGACTTTGGATGGTGAAGCGACTCCTTTTGCATCGGATGAAGCCAGCAGCCAGCGCAACGACGAACCGGTGGCCGCTTTGAGCACTTCTGGAACGGAGTTGAACGATGAGGTGAACCCATTTTTTGGATACGATGGTCCGGTTGAATGGGACTTGGCACCGGTGAATGTTGAATCCACCGCGTCCATCACCGCATCCATCAACACGGCCGTCCCTGAAGCGGATTTGGAACCTGTCAATACGGCGCCTGCTCCTTCTCCCATGCCTTCGGTGGACCCATCGCCCGTTTATGCGAGCGGTCCTTCCGATGAAGATGTTTTAACGCGCTCGCGCCAGCGCATTCAGAATCTGCGCAGTCTGAATTCATTGATTTCTGGGGGGAATGTTGCGCTGGAAGAATTGGAAAAAGTGCCGGCCTATGTCCGGGCAGGCTATCAACCAGCGCCTGCTGCTTCCAGTTCGGACCTACCTTTGAGCCGTACAACGGTGACGGAAAGACCATTGGGTTCGGGTGCCCCCCTGTTCAAAACGGATAACCGATACCTTCACGACAACGTTGACTAATTTGACTCCATCCCTGGACCCCCATTCCGTTTTGCGATGAACATAGCCATCCTCAAAGAAGCAAGTCCGGAATCCCGGGTTGCTGCCACCCCTGAACTGGTTCAGGCCTGGATTACACGGGGTCACCGGGTTTGGGTCGAAACGGGGGCCGGTTCCTCAGCGGCTTACCACGATGAGGCCTACCAAAATGCAGGGGCACAAGGAGGCTCAAGGACGGATATCCCCAACGATACCGAGGTCTTGGTGACGATCAACTGCCCCGCGGAACTTCCACTCCCCGGTTTGAGGTGGCTGATCGGTACCTTGTCGCCGGCCCGCCACCGTTCGCTGTTGGAGCCCTGGGCGGAGTCGGGTCTGACGATCCTCAGTTTGGATGCCTTGCCTCGAATAACCCGTGCCCAAAACATGGATGTGCTCTCCAGCCAAGCATCGTTGGGCGGGTACCATGCCGTCGTCGAGGCCGCTGCGCTTTTGCCCCGGTGTTTTCCAATGATGATGACCGCAGCAGGGACCGTGGTGCCTGCCCGGGTTTTGGTGATTGGTGCCGGTGTGGCTGGACTGCAGGCCATCGCAACGGCCAAGCGATTGGGGGCGGTGGTGGCAGCTTTTGATACCCGGCCTTCGGTCAAGGAACAGGTGGAGAGTCTTGGTGGGCAATTTATCGAAGTCGAAGGTGCGGTGGAGGATCGCCAAGCCGGGGGCTATGCGGTGGAGCAAAGCGAGGACTACCGCCAACGACAACAAGAGCGTCTCAACGAAGAGCTCCTCAAGGCGGACGTGGTGATTACCACCGCTCAAATCCCTGGTCAAAGGGCTCCTGTTCTCATTTCGTCGGCCATGCTAGCCCGAATGAAAGCCGGTTCCGTTGTGATGGACCTGGCGGCCGCTGGTGGTGGGAATTGTGAAGGCACCGTGGATGGTCAGAATATCCGATTGGGTCAGGCCTTGGTTTGCGGTCGGTCGGCTCCTGCTTCGGCCAAGGCCCAAGATGCCAGCCGAATGTATTCCAAGAATTTACTTGCCTTCACGGCTTTGCTGGAAACCGAAGAACCCGCCAAGTGGGGACTCGGTCGTGATGAAATTGTAACCGCTTGCTGCCTGGCCCATGATGGGAAGAAGCAAGGGCTGCTCGCCTCATAGCATGGAACTCTAAATTGGAAACGATGGAATGGAGCTTACAGGATTTGCCAACACTGATTAACAGTGTACTCCCTCACCTTTATCTGCTATTGCTCGCTGTTTTTTTGGGCATTGAGGTGATTGGTCGGGTGCCGCAGGTTTTGCACACCCCCCTGATGTCTGGTTCGAACGCCCTGTCAGGGGTGGTCGTGGTCGGGTCCATCCTCTTGGTAGGCAAGGCCGATCAGGCTCCTTGGCCCGTTTTGGTTTTGGGCTGCTTGTCCTTGGTCTTAGCGACCGTGAATGTGGTGGGTGGATTTGCCGTTACCGGGCGTATGCTCAACATGTTCCGCAAAAAGAAATAAGATGGAAACACTGATGGAGGTGGGCTACCTGGTGGCTCTTGTTTGTTTTGTGTTAGGGATTAAAGGGATGAGCGACCCGGCAACCTCCAACCGAGGGAACCTCGTTTTGGCATTGGGCATGGGCTTGGCCGTCTTGGTGACCCTTTTTCTCCCGGGGCTCTCCAACCTACCGTATATTCTAGGGTCGTTGGTATTGGGCTCCGTGATAGGACTACGGATGTCTGGGCAGGCCAAAATGACCGAAATGCCGCAGATGGTTTCTTTGCTTAATGGATTTGGAGGTTTGGCGGCGGCCTTGGTAGCCTTGGCCGAGGTGGTGGATTTGTTATACGGTGAGGGACTGCTTCGTTTGTTGACTCAAACATCGGGGATGGGATCCATGGGGTCTTATTACTTGGTATTCTACATTGTCACGTTGATGATCAGTTTGTCGGTCGGCGGTATCTCGTTTACCGGTTCGGTTTTAGCAATGGCTAAGTTGGACGGCAAGGTGAGTGGTCAGCCCATCCGCTTCCCCATGCAGGGTTTGGTAACCAACGGGCTTCTCTTGGCTCAGGTCCTGTTGATCGTGGGGATGATTTTGGCTCCTACCTATGCCGAGCCCATGGTCTATCTCCTTTTTGTTTTGTCCTTGGTTTACGGGGTCCTTTTTGTATTGCCCATTGGGGGTGCCGATATGCCGGTCGTTATTTCTTTTTTGAATTCCCTCACCGGTCTGACCGCGGCCACCACGGGATTGCTCTTTGACAACCGCGCCATGCTCATGGGCGGTGTATTGGTGGGGGCATCGGGGGTTTATTTGACGGTCCTCATGTGCAATGCCATGAACCGTACCCTGGGGGCCGTCCTTCTGGGTCAATTCAATGCTTCCGGTGGCGGTGCCGGTCGTGAGATGAATGGTCAAATCCGGGAAATTGGCTCCTACGATGCCGCGGTTTTGTTGGCGTATTCCTCCCGAGTGGTGGTGGTACCGGGGTATGGAATGGCCGTTGCCCAGGCCCAGCATCCGATGCACGAGCTCGAAAAGCTCCTTGTCTCCAAGGGGGTTGAATGCCGATACGCCATTCATCCGGTGGCAGGACGCATGCCCGGCCACATGAATGTTTTGTTGGCCGAAGCCGATGTCTCCTATGATTTGTTGTTGGAGATGGAGGCCATCAACCCCGATTTTCCCCAAACCGATGTGGTGGTGGTAGTGGGTGCGAACGATGTGGTCAATCCAGCAGCTGAGAACGATCCGGGTTCCCCCGTTTACGGGATGCCCATCCTCAAGGCCTACCAAGCGAAGAACATCATTGTGATCAAGCGCTCCATGGCTGCGGGTTATGCCGGTGTTGAGAATGAGCTTTTTTACGACCCCAAAACTCGGATGTTGTTTGGGGATGCCAAAGCCGTTTTGTCGGAATTGATCCAGGCCGTCAAGGGATTGTAGGCGAGTCATCCAACACGGGCCGAGGGCAGGGGGGGTCCCCGTTGGGAGCCTCAAAAATTATTTTGGATTTCCTTCAAAAGGTGCAATTTTTGAGGGGTTCTACGTTTGTGCTTTCGGGCTCATTCCTAGGCCACCGCGCTCTTTCTTATTTCTACTCAAAATTCGCCCCATCCCATGTCCTCCTCCCACGCTGAACTCCACTACAACGGTCAGGTTTATCCCCTGCCACTCTTGGTTGGTACCGAAAACGAACCCGCCGTCGATATTTCCAAACTGCGGGACGATACAGGATTGGTGACCTTGGATATCGGCTACAAAAACACCGGGGCTACCAAGAGCGCCATCACCTTTATTGATGGAGATGTCGGAATCCTGAGTTATCGGGGTTATCCCATCGAGCAATTGGCGGCCAATTCCAGTTTTATGGAGGTCTCCTACCTCTTGCTTTACGGGGAGTTGCCGACCATGACCCAATTGGACAACTTTAATCACAGCATCACCCACAGGACCCTGGTCCACGAGAATATCAAGAAGTTTTTGGATGCCTATCCGGCTTCGACCCATCCCATGGGGGTTTTGATGAGCACCATCGCGTCGCTTTCCAGCTTTTACCCCAATTCGTTGATTGCCAACCGTCCGATGGCCGATATGGACCGGACTTACCACCGCCTGATTGCCAAAATGGCCACCATTGCGGCCTGGACCTACAAAAAATCGTTGGGGCACCCGTACATGTACCCCAACAACAAGCTTGACTATGTCAGCAATTTCCTTCAAATGATGTTCGGGCACCGGACCGAGGATTATATCGCGGATCCCGTGGTGGTCGATGCTTTGAACAAGTTGTTGATACTCCACGCCGACCATGAGCAAAACTGCTCGGCATCGACGGTGCGGATGGTGGGTTCATCGCACGCCAACATCTACGCGGCCGTTGCCGCAGGAGTGGGGGCATTGTGGGGCCCATTGCACGGTGGGGCCAACCAAGCGGTCATCGAAATGTTGGAGCAAATCCGGGCCGATGGTGGCCAGGTTTCCAAGTTTGTGGCCAAGGCTAAGGACAAAAACGACCCCTTCCGCCTCATGGGCTTTGGTCACAGGGTTTACAAGAATTTTGATCCCCGGGCCCGTATTATCAAAGAAGCCTGCGATCAGGTTCTGAACAAATTGGGTGTGAACGATCCGGTGCTTGACATCGCCAAACAGTTAGAAACCACCGCATTGCAAGACGATTACTTTATCGAGCGCAAGTTGTACCCCAACGTGGATTTCTATTCCGGTATTATTTACCGGGCGATTGGTATCCCCACCGACATGTTTACAGTCATGTTTGCCTTGGGCCGTTTGCCGGGCTGGATTGCTCAATGGAAAGAAATGCGCGAGCTCAACGAGCCGATTGGTAGGCCAAGGCAGGTCTATGTGGGCCATCCCCGCCGGGATTACTTGCCCATTACAAAGCGCTGACCTCGGGTTCAGCCTATTGGAACCCGGAGCAGACCACCTTCATGGCCTACTTCCTGGCTTAGTTTCGGTGGGCGTTGTGGTAGGCTTCTTCGATTTCGTCGGTCCGTATGGGCAGATCCCGCATTAAATCAACGGGTCCGGCTGCGCTAACCACGACATCGTTTTCGATCCGAATGCCCAACCCTTCTTCGGGAATGTAAAGCCCGGGCTCGCAGGTGATGACCATCCCTTCCTGAAGGGACTCGTAACGGGCCCCTACATCGTGGACATCCAAACCAAGGAAATGCCCCGTGCCATGGGGAAAATAGCGCTTGTAGGCCGGGGCCTTAGGATCCTGCTTGGCGATATCGTCCGCGTTGATTAGACCCAGTCGAAGGACCGCATCCTGCATGATGAGGGCGGATTCCCGGTTGTAATCGTCCAAGCTGCGACCAGGTCGTAGCAAGTCCATCGCTTGACGTTGAACATCCAAGACCGCATCGTATACCTCTTTTTGACGGGGTGAAAAACGACCGTTGACCGGAATACAGCGGGTTAAATCAGCGGCGTAATGGGCATACGATGCCCCAAAATCCATCAACAACAGGTCACCGTCCTTGCAGGGACCGGAATTGCGGGTATAATGGAGAATGCAGGCATGGTCTCCCGATGCGATGATGGGTTCAAAGCTGAAGCCTTCGGCCCCCTGTCCCAGGATGGACCCCGCCAGCGCGGCTTCCACTTGGTATTCCATGCAACCGGGCTGGATAACCTTCAGGGCCTGCAAGAGAGCCTTGTGGGTTATGGAGATGGCTTTTTGGAGGGCCTGAACTTCCTCTTGGCTTTTAACGGCGCGAAGGCGGTCCAGGGCGGGGGAGGCTCGATGGAAACGGTGCAGGGGGAAATCGTTGGTGAGGCGGCCGGCCAGCCTTTGGGAGGCCGATCGAATAGGGGAGGCCGAGGCCCGGTCGTTTTCGTTCAAAGCCAAGTGGAGATCGCTGGCATATTTGGCCTGGGTCCACAAAACAGCCTCAAAATCCTTTTCCCACAGGACTTGGGAGATGCCCGATAGGGCCGAGGCCTCTTCCCGGCTGTGACGAGGCCCTTCCCAAACGGCCAATTCGGGGCTGGTTTCCCGTACAAATAAGACTTCCCGGTAGGCGGGGTTGGGACAATCGGGGAACAAAATCAGGGCCGTGAGCTCCTGATCAATGCCGCTGAGCCAGTAGAGATTGGAATCCGGACGGTAGGGGTGATAGGCGTCTCCATTGGCCGGAACCTGGTCAGAGGCCACAAAAACCGCCATGGAGCCCGTCCCAAGGGAGGCCGTGTAGCGGGCTCGGTTCGCGACAAAAACAGAAGAATCGAGGGGTTGATAGCGCATATGGGGGTTTTCTAAGGGGAGTGAACAAAGGTAAGCGGGTCTTTTTGATTGTGGATAAAGCCCCCGGAATCCCCTATTTTGTTTAAAAAAATGGCCGATACCTTTGGATTTACACACAAAATCCTCTACTTTTGCACTCCCTCAAAAATAGGGGTCGGACAACGATACCAGAAACCAAACACCATGCCTACCATTCAGCAATTGGTCAAAAACGGCCGGGAACACAAGGCGGACAAGAGCAAATCTCCTGCCTTGGACTCCTGCCCACAGCGTCGCGGGGTGTGCACCCGTGTCTACACGACCACTCCCAAGAAGCCCAATTCAGCCATGCGCAAAGTGGCTCGCGTTCGCTTGACCAACCAAAAGGAGGTCAACGCCTACATTCCCGGTGAGGGTCACAACCTGCAGGAGCACTCCATCGTGTTGATCCGCGGTGGTCGTGTGAAGGACTTGCCAGGTGTTCGTTACCATATTATTCGTGGTGCATTGGATACGGCCGGTGTCAACGGCCGCAAACAGGGTCGCTCCAAATACGGAGCCAAGGCCAAGCAGGCCGCAGCGCCAACCAAAGGCAAAGGCGGTAAAAAGTAATTTGATTATCAAGGTAATGTCATGAGAAAAACCTCCGCCAAGAAGCGCTTTGTTGAACCGGACCCCAAATTCCGGGACGAAATCGTCACCAAGTTCATCAACAAC
>RFPG01000081.1 GCA_009926245.1 Sphingobacteriia bacterium
TATGTACCCGTTGGGGCCGAAGAGCCCAAAGCAGCAGCCGAAAACCCCGAATTGCTCGCGCAGTTTGAAGCCCGCATTGCCCGCGGTGAGAAAATCGAACCCCGGGATTGGATGCCTGCGGCCTACCGCAAGCAATTGATCCGCATGATTGAACAACATGCCCATTCCGAGATCATTGGGGCCCTTCCCGAAGGGACCTGGATCACCAGGGCCCCCGGGTTCCGCCGCAAATTGGCCTTGATGGCCAAGGTTCAGGACGAGGTAGGGCATGCCCAGTTGCTGTATTCCGCCGCTGAAACCCTGGGCAAAAGCCGCGAAGAGATGATCAACGATCTGATTAACGGCAAATCCAAGTATTCCAATGTGTTCAATTACCCGGCCGAAACCTGGGCCGACGTGGCGGTTATAGGCTTTTTGATTGACGCCGCCGCCATTGTGAATCAGGTGGCCAATTCCAAGGGATCCTACGGTCCCTACTGCCGGGCCTTGGAACGGATTTGTTATGAAGAGAGTTTTCACCTCAAGCAAGGTCACTCGGTTTTTGTTTGGTTGGCAACGGGAACGCCCATGCAGCGGGATATGTTACAACAAGCCTTGAACCGCTGGTGGGAGCCTATCATGCATTTTTTTGGGCCTTCCGACAAAATGTCCCAGCACACCGAAACCTTGATGCGCTGGAAGGTCAAAATGGCGACCAACGATGTGATGCGTCAGCAGTTTCTTAACATGTATGTTCCCAAGATTTGGGAGCTAGGACTCAGCCTGCCGGACCCCCAACTGCGCAAAGATGAAACCACGGGCGAATGGCTGTTTACCGAACCCAACTGGGATACTTTTTTCAAAGTCATTAACGGGGATGGACCCTGCAACCGAGAGCGTTTGGCAGTCCGCAAAGTGGCCGAAGAGCGAGGGGCCTGGGTCCGTGCGGCTTTGAGCCGCGCCGATGCCCGTTTTGTAACCCCATTGGCCTAAAACATTCCAGATGCCTATTCTTTCCCTTGATCCTCGGGTGAACCGCTTGCAGGCCGAACAGGTATCGGCCGAACAGGGCCCTGTTTTGGCCCCAGGTGATCATTGGCCCAGTTACCAGGTTTTTCACCAGCGGCGACGGGGCGAAAAGCATAGCAGTGTTGGGATTGTCCATGCGCCCAGTTCCGAGATGGCCATGGCGCTGGCCAAGGAACAATTCGGTCGTCGTGGAGAAACCTCCAATCTTTGGGTGGTCTGCTCGGCCGATGTTTTGGAAATGGATTATGCCGACGAGGATGTTTTTCGTACCACACCTTCCAAATCCTATCGGGACCCGGCCGGGTACAAAGTGAATGACAAAATCGACGCTTACAAAGCCAAAAACCAAGGTTAATCCGCCAGGAAACCCTCATGCCAACCATGTCGAACTCCCAACCCTTTCCCTCCGGCCCTCTGGCCCGTTATCTCCTCCAAATTGCCGATGATCAGCTTATTATGGGTCATCGAAATTCCGAATGGACCGGTTTGGGTCCCATCCTGGAGGAGGATATTGCCTTCTCCTCGGTCGCCCAGGATCAGGTAGGTCATGCGTTGGCCTTTTACGAATATTTACAAGCCGAATGCGGTGCCGATCATCCAGACCAAACCGCTTTTAATCGCCCCGAAAATCAAATGTTATGCAATGGTTTGGTGGAGCAGCCTATTGGGGATTACGCTTTTAGTTTGGTTAGGCATTGGTGTTACGATCACGCCGTACGATTGCGTTACGAGTCTCTTTCGGGGATTCCAAACCAAACGCTTCAGTCCATCGCTGTGAAACTCCGGGGCGAGGTCAAATACCATACCTTTCATGCCGATACTTGGATGAAGTCCTTGTTGGAGGGCAGCGAAGAAAGCCGACTGCGAATGTTGGCTGCTATCAAGGAGGTTTGGCCTTTGGCCTTGGGTATGTTTGAATCTTGGGTCGGGGAAGAAGATTGGTTGGTTGAATTGGCGGGCAACGGCCAGGGTTGGTACCCCGGCGAGGCCGCCCTACGCTTGCAATGGCAGGAACAGGCCCTTCGATCCCTTCAGACCTGGGGGGTTGATGTTGAGAAACTGGGATTGGAGAAGATGGAACCTGTTTTGGGGGGCCGTCAAGGATATCACACGGTGCACTTGGCCCCTCTTTTGGAAGAAATGACGGCGGTCTTTCGCCTGGATCCCCAAGCAGAATGGTAACCCCAACCGAATCCGCCGACCTCAAGGAATCCAACCTGAAGGGGAATATCCCCGATGGTTTAACGCCTGATCTGCTTCGCTATTGGGAAGTCCTGGACCAGGTGCCTGATCCTGAAATCCCTGCGATATCGGTGGTGGATCTGGGCATTGTGACCCGTCTGACGGTGGGCGATGGGGGCGTCGTACAGGTGGTTTTGACACCCACCTTTGCCGGTTGTCCGGCCCTCAAGTGGATGGAGAAAACCGTGCGAGAAGCGTTGCTGGAAGCCGGTGCACCGGAGGTTGAAGTCCAAACCACCTTTGAAAACCCTTGGACCTCCGATCGGATTAGTGAAGTGGGTCGCGAGAAGATTCGGAATTTTGGGCTGGCGCCTCCACCGCGACGTCGTCCCGGATGCGTTGGCCCCGATTTGGAAGCCTTGGCCCATGCCGCCTGTCCCCGTTGCGGATCAGAGAACACTTCCATGAAATCCCCTTTTGGCCCAACCCTTTGTCGCTCATTGCATTATTGCTTTGATTGCCTGGAGGCCTTTGAACAATTCAAACCGCTTTGATTTTACCTTTGGTCCAACCGAGTTTCACCTTATAATCCTTTCAATCTTACCCTTAATTATTCGTTTTTTATGTTATTTGAATTATCCGAAGAACACCAAATGATTCGCCAGGCTGCCCGTGATTTTGCGCAGCAGGAACTTTTACCCGGTGTTATCGAACGAGACAACAAGCAGGAATTCCCCGCGGCCCAAATTGCCCAAATGGGTGAGTTGGGATTCATGGGTATGATGGTGAGCCCCCAATACGGGGGGGGAGGAATGGATACGGTATCCTATGTTTTGGCCATGGAAGAAATTTCCAAAGTGGATGCCTCCGCTTCGGTTTGCATGTCGGTGAACAATTCATTGGTTTGTTGGGGATTGGAATCTTTTGGTTCCGAAGAGCTCAAGCAACTTTATTTGCCAGCCCTTGCCTCCGGTCAAAAGATCGGCGCCTTTTGTTTATCGGAACCCGAGGCCGGATCGGATGCGACATCGCAGCGTACCACCGCCCTGGACCAGGGTGATCATTATTTGCTCAACGGTACCAAAAACTGGATTACCAATGGAAATTCCGCATCCTACTACATTGTGATCGCCCAGACCGATGTGGCCAAAGGCCACAAAGGCATCAACGCTTTTTTGGTGGAGAAAGCCTGGGCAGGGGTGCAGGTCGGCAAGAAGGAAGACAAAATGGGCATCCGCGGTAGCGATACCCACAGCATCATGTTCACGGATGTTAAAGTCCCCAAAACGCATCGGATTGGAGAGGATGGATTCGGTTTCAAGTTTGCCATGAAAGTATTATCCGGCGGCCGCATTGGCATTGCCGCCCAGGCCCTGGGGATTGCCAGTGGCGCCATGGAGCTCAGCGTCAAATATGCCAAAGAACGCAAGGCCTTTGGAACCGAGATTATGAATCATCAAGCCATTCAGTTCAAACTTGCTGATATGGCTACAGAGATTGAGGCCGCCCGCATGCTTTGCCTCAAAGCGGCATGGCTCAAGGACCAACATTTGAATTACGATATTGCCTCCGCACAAGCCAAGTTATTTGCCTCGACCGTTGCGATGAAGGTGACCACCGAAGCAGTCCAAGTCCACGGAGGGTACGGTTACGTGAAGGAATACCACGTCGAACGAATGATGCGCGATGCCAAAATCACCCAGATCTACGAAGGGACCTCGGAGGTTCAGCGGATTGTGATATCCCGGGATTTGATTCGGGGGTAATCCAGTATCCTTGGGTTTTAATTGACCACCGGGAGGGTGGCGTATTCACGCCCAAATTCCATCATTTGTTCTACAAAATTGTCGGGGTATTCCACCTTGACGTCTTTGATTTTGCCTTGGACCATGACGGGGACCAAACGGGGCTGGATAAAGCCCGAATAGGGCTTGGATTGAATGGATTCAAAACGCTTTTTGACTTCTGCAACCAGCGCTTGCTCCACCTTGACACCGTAGGTTTCAACCAGGGCTTGACCGGCCTTAAAATCGCCTTCGCTTTTGATGCGTTGGATTTCCCGTAACAATTGACCAAAGAGGTCCCGAAGAGCATTGTAATCGTTGACCACAAAATAGGTTTTGCCATCCCGCTGCTTGCGTTCGATGACCTTGTTGGCCAGTCCTTTTTGGTAAGCCCAGGCGGCGTTGAGCTGGCGATTGCGCATGTGCGATTCTTCGAGATTCTCACCGGGCTCCAGGCGGCGCAATTGGAGCATGAGTCCGTTGCGAATGTATCCGTCGTACTCGGCTTTGCCCACTTCGAGGCTGGGCATGACGCCAAGTTCGATGAGCTTGGGGTCCATGATATAGTACAAGGCGACCAGGTCGGCCCGGGCTTCCTCGAGGGTGGAAGCGTATTGCTTGAGGGTTTCTTTGGGGGTTCCGATGCCGGGGTTGAGCTGGCCGGATGCGTGGCCGATGACCTCGTGGAGGTCGGTATGCAGATCCCCAGCGAGTGGGCCAAATTTCTTGGAACGATCAATTTCGGCTTGGTCCCAAGCAAATTCCTGAATGGAACTACCTTTGGCTCCCATTTCGTTGTATGCGTAGACAATGTTACCGAGAGCCACCGATTTGGAGCCGTGCATTTTTCGGATCCAATCCGCGTTGGGGAGGTTGATGCCAATGGGAGTGGAGGGAGAGGCATCTCCGGCTTCTTGGACGACGGTAATCACTTTGGCGGATATGCCGGTCACCTTGGCTTTCTTGTGTTCTGCAAGAATAGGGGACTGGTCTTCAAACCATTGGGCCTGGTCGCCAATCGCCTTAATTCTTTTGGTGGCTTCCATGTCACGGAACGATACAACGGATTCGTAGGAGGCCCGCATTCCCAGTGGGTCGCCGTAAACTTCAATAAAACCGTTCACCACATCAATCATGGATTCGGTATCCTGAACCCAAGCAATATTATACGCATCCCATGTTTTGAGGTCGCCTGTTTTGTAGTATTCTACCAATAGCTCCAAGGCTTTCTTTTGCTTGGGATTCTCAGCGACGGTGATGGCTTTTTGAAGCCAAAACACAATTTGATCAATGGCCTGACCGTACAAACCGCCTGATTTCCAAGGAATTTCGGTCACTTTTCCATTGACCTTGGTCAGGCGTGAATTAAGGCCAAACCAAACCGGGGTTGTATCGGCTGGGTTTTTGAGGGGCTTGTAATAGGCTTCCACTTCTTTTTGGGTGACCCCGCTGTAAAAGTTATTGGCCGAACCCTGCACCAGATCGATTCCGGATTCCTGATTGACCCGCTTGGCGTCGATTTTGGGATCGAAGAGGATGGGTTGAAGGAAGGCCGCCAATTGGGCAGGGTTGGAGCAGGAGGGGGTTACGGGGAAAGTGGCTTTGGGACAACCTTGGATCAAGGCACTCCAATAAGCCGTGTCGAATTCAGGGATTAATTTGCGGGTGCTGTAATGGTGGTGGATACCGTTGCTAAACCATACTCTTTTGGCATAGACCATGAATTGTTCCCAGCGCGGGTCTTTGCGGTCCCCTTCGTAGTGCTCAACAATATTTTCGATGGTTTTGCGGATCAAAAGGTTGTGTCGGTAATTCTGATCCCAAATGATATCGTGGCCGGAGCGAGCGGCTTGGCTGAGGTAATACAGCAGTTCCTTTTGTTGGAGGGTTAGGTTTTCAAAACCAGGAATCCGGTAACGCAGAACCTGCAGGTCGGCAAATTGGTCTGCCAGGACCTGGAATTCGGCTTGGGGTTCGGATGGGGTATCCGAGGGGCGATTTTGGCAAGCTTGGAGCATAATCGAAGCGAAGAATAGGCCCATAAGGGTGAAGAAGCGAGGGCGCTGTGCAAGGAGAGGGTTGAATTTCATAGGAAAAGGGCGGTTGGAGGGCATTGGGCAGGGACTAGGTGGCCCTTTGGTGAGGTTTTGGATTAATTTCTATCAGACGAATTTAGGGGGTGGTTTTGCAATTAGTTTTGCCAGGA
>RFPG01000082.1 GCA_009926245.1 Sphingobacteriia bacterium
ATGAATCGTTTTATGGGCCTCGAAATGCCTTCGGTTCATCATTGGGCTCCCGGACCCCTTAGTGATACGACTCGTCTGTCCACCGCTGAGTAAGCCGAAGGCTGCATTCCCAGCGGATTCCCTCTTCATCTTGGACCCGTCGGATCCAGATCCTCCAACCGGTGCCATGGGTTCGCCCTTGCAGCGAGGCTGTCAATCGCCATTGGGTTGAGGAACCCCTCCACCAAGTGTTCCCAAAGCGCTGATCTTCTCGAACCATGATGGTTTCCCCGTCGGCTCCGGCCAGGAGCCAACTCTGTCCCAGGCGCAGCTTTAAATCGGACCCCGCCTTGCGACGCCAAAGCATTTGATGTGCCAGAACCAAGCTTCTTCGGGTTGACTCCGTTTCCATCCACGAACGGGTGTAACCTACCTGTACTTCGCCGCTTTGCGTTGGATGAACGGTCCAAGGCAATCGCAGGTATTGTCGAATGCTGTGGCGGGGGTTCTTGGTCGTGGCTTGTTGAAAGAGCAGGAGGTACCTGAAATTTTGAAGTGGACCTTTGATAGAGGCCGCTTCAAGGCCCACCGTATGCGGATCAATTCGAAATGCTAGATTCCAAAAAGGTTTCAATTGCCATACGGCGTTCATGATCGATAGGGATTCGGGTTCCAAAGTTGCTTGGTTCAACTTTAAGCTCTTGGCGGGGTCGCTAGGAACGTAAATCTTGCTATGCCGTATCCCGAAGGACCACCGGGGATGCGGTGTCAAAACAAGAGTCCACATGCGTCCCAAAGAACCGTTGAGATCCCGCGCTGGAGGAATCCAAAGTCCGTTCCATTGGAGGCGGTAATTGATCCCATGCCAGGCCAGATTCCCGCCCAGTCTCCAACGTTTTTGGAGGAGGCCTCCCTGCCAACTTTGTTCCAGTCGGCCCTTGTGCCTTTCAAAAGTCAGGCTTTGCATCAACGGATGTCTACCTTGGGTATTCGGCACAAAACCTGACCAAATCCAGCGGCCCCAATGGGTCCCGTGTTGCAAACTCAGCCCCCTCACCTGTTGGCCCGAGGACCATCGAATCGAGGGTCGCGAGAGTTCGCTCCCCGGTGGATGTTGCCAAGGTTGCACAAAAGCCGGCCGCCTCAGCGTTTGATAAAAAAGAAGATTGGCCGATTGAAGATGAAAATCTCCAATGATCCATCGAATTTTCGGTTTGTTTCCTTCTATATAGCCTCCAAAAGCCTCTTTTTGGGGGTTGCTAGGTCGGTATTCCCAACCCAACGCCCAACGAAGGTCGTTGGAATTTTGAGTTAATCTGTATTGTAACAACGAATGATTGAAGGGGATTTTATTCAACCCTGGGGCTCGATCCCAGTTCCATGCGCTAACTGCATCCAGGGTTGTGGCGTCCAGGTTCATGGCGCCGCCGGAGGGGCCAAACAAAGAACAAGGTTCAAAAAGCCTGGACCAATAATGGGCTGAATGCGAGTCCATCCATGGCAGAGCCATCCAATACCAAGGATTGCATGGTTGAGCGCCTATTTGTTTGAATCGCTGAAAGGTAGCGTCCTTTTGTTGGGGGGTCCAAGGCATGGAGTCCAAGGATTTTTCCCAGGCAGCCCAACCGGCCCGAAGGGCATGTGGCGAACCTCTTCCTTCTCGTTGGAGCCAGGCCTCGGTGCGGTACGAATCCAGCAAAGGGATGGTCCCTTCTCCTAGCCAGGACTGTTCTTGTTCAAGGGCTTGTTCGGTTTCGAGTTCGCTTTGGGCCCATAGGTCCAAAGGGAAGCAGGGCAGGCTCAGCACCAGGCAACCCAAGGGGACTGGACCCCGTAATCGATCCCCAAAAAGGAGGTAGGGTTCAAAAATCATAGACGATGGAAGGTCGAACGCAGAACAGGAACAGGGAGGTCGGTGCGTACGGAGGACAAGGTCCAGCGGTTTTTGGTATCCTGATAACCTAATCCTACCCCAATGATGCCAGACCAGGGGTCCGCGACTATCCAATAAGACCATCGCGAGCTCGGTTGGTATCCCAGAACCCATTCGCTGACGGGCATCCGTCCCGGAACAAAATGCAAACGGAGGGAACCGTTCAATGCGCTTTGTTGCCAGGTGAAATGCAAGCCACTCTGCCAAGCGGGAACCGTTGGAGTGGCTGATTCCAGGTCCCGTGTTGCATGCCGTATGCGAAAGCCACATCGCCATCCAGTTGCCAAACGATGCTCCGACCCCATGCCAAAGGCGACCGATGGTTTTCTTTCCCTGGGGCTCCAATCAATCGATAGGTTCATTCCGAAACGTTGGTCCTGGATGCCTCGGCTTAATCCCAGGCTACCCTGGAAAGAACCAAATTCCCACCATCCATTTCGTCGCAGGCGAAGGGTTAACCAATCCCGATTTTTTTGATACCCCAGGCCGAGGGTTAAAAAGCCCTGTCCGGGTAAATAAGGGAGGTGTCGAAGGCCCATACAAAACCCAAAACCACCTGGTTCCAATGGTTGAAGGGCCGGCCAATGGTCCTGACCAAGAATCCAGCCTGGCAAAGGGGGTTCGGCGTACAGCCCCAGGGGATGGGTTGAGGAGGCGGATTGGCCCAGAACCTGGTCACGAAAGCATAGCAGGGTCCAGAGCCCAGTGAGGAAGACGAAAAGCCGCATATCCCCTGCAATTTGGGAGGGGAAAGAACGGTTAATCGTATCGAAAGGCTTACCAACGCATCAGCGCCGAACCCCACGTAAAGCCGCTCCCAAAGGCAGCCATCATGAGGAGGTCCCCTTTTTGGATTCGACCTTCATCGAAGGCTTCGCTAAGAGCAATTGGAATACTGGCCGCGGTGGTGTTGCCGTATCGCATGATGTTGTTGTAGACCTGGTCTTCCCTCAGTCCCAATTTCTGTTGAATAAATTGGGCAATACGGAGATTGGCTTGGTGGGGAATGAGCAATCGGAGATCTGAGGTGCTCAATTGATTGGACGTCAGGGCCTCTTCAATGACTTCGGCGAAGCGAACCACGGCGTGTTTGAATACAAAATTCCCATTCATTCGTGGAAAATAGGAAACATCCTCGGGGTCGTTTCGTTGGATGATTTCCGGTATCCAATCGCGAGTGCTGGGTCCCAGCAAGGCCAATTCTTCGGCGTGTTCGCCTTGGCTGTGAAGATGGGTCGACAACAGGCCTCTTCCAGGTTCGTCGGTGCGACCAAGGACAACGGCCCCTGCACCGTCTCCAAAAATCACGGAGACATTCCGGCCACGGGTGCTCATATCCAATCCCCCAGAATGCAATTCGGAACCCACCACCAAAACATGGTTGGCAGCTCCGTTGCGCAGGTATTGATCGGCAATTGAAAGGGCATAAACGAAGCCCGAGCATTGATTACGGATATCGATCGCGCCAATGGTTCGACACCCCAGGTTGTGTTGCAACTGAACGCCCGGTCCCGGAAAATAGTAATCCGGGCTCAAGGTGGCAAAGAGAATCAAATCCACATCATGCGGACTTAATCCGGCTGCATCCAGGGCTCTTTTGGCTGCTTCGGTGCCCATGGATGCGGTCGTGTCCACTCCGGGTATCGCGAAGCGTCTTTCATGAATGCCGGTGCGTTCAACGATCCATTCGTGGTTGGTATCCATACGCTGGGCCAAGTCATGGTTGGTGACCACGTTGGAGGGCAGGTAGCGCCCCGTTCCTAAAATGATGCTATTCATGGCGAAATTCAAATTCGTTTTCTAAAGATAACCCCAAAAAAAATAGCCTGCTTTGGGGCAGGCTATAGGTATAAAGAATAGGGAAGGACCTTTAGTCCTGAAGCGGATCGATCGATACGAAGGATCGGTTTTTTTCACCGCGGGTAAAAACAACTCGACCATCGGCCAACGCGAAAAGCGTATGGTCCTTGCCGATCCCAACATTGCGGCCGGGATGGTGACGGGTACCGCGCTGGCGGATGATAATATTACCGCTGGCGGCCAACTGGCCACCGAAAATTTTGACACCAAGCCGTTTGCTTTCGGATTCGCGGCCGTTTTTGGAAGAACCTACACCTTTTTTGTGAGCCATGGTTTCGTCAGATAGGGGTTGAAGAAAGGAGGGAGCGGGTGGTTACCCGATGGATTCGACTAAAATTTTGGAAAAAGATTGGCGATGGCCGTTCATTTTTTGGTATCCTTTGCGACGCTTTTTCTTGAAAACCAGAACTTTATCGCCTTTGAGGTGATTCAAAACTTTGATCTTCACTTTGGTGTCGGCCAAATAAGGTTGACCAATACGAACTTGATTGTTGTCCTCGACCAGCATGACAGAGTCAAGCTCGAGTACATCGCCTTCGTTGGCTTGCAGGCGGTGCACATACACCTTCTGTTGGGGGCTAATCTTGAATTGTTGGCCCTGGATATTCACAATCGCAATCATGGAATGGCTGGATTTTGGAGGTGCAAAGATACGGATGACTCGTTTACTTGGGCTAATTTGATGATGTAAAATGCGCTAAAATGGGTAATTAATCCCGAAAACGGTTGAAAAGAGGGGATAGGCCCCTTTGCTGACGGGGCCTTGGAGGACCTGATTTCTCCACTCGCTATCCTTCCACTCGCGGTCGGTCCAACGTCGTAGGACCCAGCGTTCCTCGGGGACAAGGGCCGGATCCCGGACTTTGAGGGCAAAATCAACGCGCAAGACAAAAAAACCAAAATCGTAGCGAAGGCCGGTCCCTTGATTGATTGCCAACTGGCTGGCCACTCTTTCAAGGCTAAAATTCCCCAAGCCTCCGTAGCTGGTGTCGTTGAGGGTCCAAATATTGCCGGCATCCACAAAAAGAGCTCCTTGTAGGCTACCCAATAGTTTGAATCGCCATTCGAGGTTGCTTTCGAGGCGAATTTCACCAAATTGAATGAGGCGACCGCTTGCGTAATTGCTGAGCGATCCCGGTCCCAAACCCCGTACGGGCCACGCTCGTAGGGAGTTGGTTCCGCCCCCAAAGGTTCGCTTTTCCAAGGGAAGGGTGCTTTGATCCCCAAACGGCAGGCCCACCGAGGCCAGGGCTCTGGAGGCCAGCACCGAAGAGCCTCGAAGCCGGAAATGCCGCCTCCATTCAGCGTCGGCTTTGAGGTATCGAAAATAGGGGAGACCAAAAAGCGTATCTCCACCGCCGTCGATCACGCCACTGCTTTTGAGAATGCTGTACAAATTTCCTGAACCTTCCAAAACAAGGCGCCAATAATCTCTTTGAGGTTCACGGATACGGTCTTGCAACCAGCTACCCCGCAATCCAGAGCTGAAATAGGAAACGAAATTGGCACGTAGCAAGGGATCGTTCAATTGATCCAGCAATTTCTGCAGGTCTGCGCTGAGGGAGCCGGTATTGGCATAGGTAAATTCCAAAGGAACCAGTTCGTAGCGGGTGTACCGGTGAACTTGGCCGGTAAAACTCAGGCTGGCTTTGAGGATGTTACGATCAAAGTCAAGTCGTTGCTGCCTCTGGTATTGCAAGCCCCAAAGGGTCCGCTCACTCCCGTTGAGACCGAGCGATTGAAAACGCCCAGGCCTCAAGATGCCGGGGACGCTCAGTTGGGTTCTTAACCCCAGGTCCAGGGTATTCAAACCGGAACCCGAACTGCTGCTTCCCGTCAATTGTTGGGATTCTGCACCAACGGAGGCCCTGATTTCCAATTGGTCCCCCAGCCTCAAAGCATTTCGTCGGGTAAATGAAACATTCCCGTTCAAGCCAAACAAAGCGATGCTGTTAGTAGAAAATTCAGTTTCGGCTCCAAAAAGCCACTTTGGCAGAGGTTGCAAATGGAGTCGGACCCCAATGAACCGGGTTTGATCATCCACTTGCAATTCAAAATTCCCAGGGGCGAAAAGCCCCAGCTGGGCGTAGCGGTTAAGGGTGTTTCGAAGTTTGGATTCGGAATAGGTGAGGTCCTTGTTAAAGTCGATAGGGCTCAGCGCCAAGAACGTATCCAAGGGCTCGTAGGTGTTATGGTATTGGAGCCAATTCTTGGGAAAGTCTTTGAAATCAGTCGAAAAGATGCTGTCCACCGGGGCTCGTTCCCGGCCGATGTCCAAGGTCCAACGGTTGAGGCGATAGGCTTGGTGGTAATACGATTGAGCAGGTTTGCGAATTTGCAAGACCAAGTCGATGACACCGGCTTGGCGGCTGCTATCC
>RFPG01000083.1 GCA_009926245.1 Sphingobacteriia bacterium
CGGCCGGTTGCGAAGATATCCTGATCCCCGAAACCAAAACCGACCTCAGCGAATTGGTCGAAGTCCTCAAAAAAGGCCGGGCCAACCACAAAAGCTCGGGCCTCATTATTGTTGCCGAAGGCGAAGAGGAGGGCGGTGCCTACGAGATTGCCCGCAAAGTCGCCGAACAATTTGACGGTTACGAAATGAAGGTGACCATCTTGGGCCATATCCAGCGCGGTGGCAGTCCCTCGTACTTTGATCGGGTTCTGGCCAGCCGCTTGGGCGTCGCCGCCATCGAAGGCCTGCGCCAAGGCCAAAGCCGTGTCATGGCTGGCATCATCAACAACAAAGTTGTTTATACGCCCATCCACGAAGCCGTCAAGAATTCCACCCAAATGGACCTGGATCTTTACCGTATCTCCAAAATCTTGGCGATTTAAACTTAAAGCGAATTCATCAAGCCCTCTACCTCTCTTCTCGATTTGTCCCTAGACCTGAATTAATCCCATGTTATTAGTCGCCGACAGCGGTTCCACCAAGGCCGACTGGAAATTTCGTAACAACGAAGAACCCATCGTATCCACCCGGGGTTTTAACCCCTTTTTTCACAACCGGGAATTTGTCCTTTCTGAGCTGGAGGCCTCCCCTCTCAAAGCCTTGGTAGGCCAAGTCGACGAGGTCCGATTTTTTGGGGCCGGATGCTCCAGCGCTGAACGTAACTTAATCATTCAGAAGCCTTTGGAAGAGTTTTTTCGGGGAGCCAAGGTGACCGTGGACCACGATATCCTTGGGGCCGGTATCGCCTGCGTTGGAGACGGCGAAGGCATCGCTTGTATTATCGGAACCGGCTCAAATTCGTGTTATTGCAAAGACCATGAATGGTCGCAAGTGGTGCCGGCACTCGGCCATTTATTGGGCGATGAGGCAAGCGGCTCTTATTTGGGCCGACGCATGCTGGCGGATTATTTGTACAAATTGTTACCAGAGCCCATTGCAACCGAACTCCAAAAGGAACACGGCCTCACCAAAGAGGGCATTTTTGAGAGCGCCTACCACAAGCCGGATGTGAATGTTTACTTCGCCTCCTTTGCGCGCATTCTATCCAAGTACCTGGACGAACCCTATGTCCGGCAGGTCGTCACCGAAGGCTTTCATCGCTTTTTGGATATTCATGTGATGCGCTACCCACGCGTTCACGATCTAACCGTACACTTTGTGGGGTCCATTGCCTACCACTTTGAGCCTCTGCTGGACGAAGTTTTGGCTACCAAGGGACTGCGCAAAGGCGGGGTTCACAAAAAACCTATTCATCCCCTCTACGCCTATTACGCCAGCAAGCGCTAAGGCTTGGTATTCGCCAAATTGCGAATCTTTTCGTCCATCACAAACTCATCCCCCTCCACGTACGAATTGTGGCGGTAAACCACTTTGCCCTGACCATCGTACAAAAGAGTGTAGGGAATGGTCTGGAAGTTTAGAATTCGCTTCATGTCTTCGTTGGGGTCCAACAAAATGCGGTAAGGCCAGCGGACGCCTTTGATATACGATTTGACCTTGGCAGAATTGCGCGCATCATCAATGCTCACGGCCACCAACTGCAGGCCGTAATCCGTGGCCCAATCCTCGTAGAGGTCCAGGTAATTGTTAAGTTCCTTCTTGCAGGGGGTGCACCAGGTGGCCCAAAACGTCAAAAGAACCGGGCGGCCGTTTCCCACCAGTTCACTCAACTTGAGGGCCTTGCCGTCCACATCCCGCAGGACCACCGCGGACAAGCGCTCGTCGGCTCCCGATGAGGCAGGGGCCTGGGCCTGGGTCGTCCATATCGACCCCAAACAGAGGGCTAAGCCAAGAAGCCCTTTCAAAACCTGTGCGTTCATGCACTAAAGATATGCCCACGGTTTGGGCTTATTTTGTGGCCTTGTTCCAAAAAAATGTATTCTCGGCTTCCCATCCTTCTTTTTTTGGCCTTGGGCCTGACCTGGTCTGGTACAGGCCTGCATGCCCAATCCAAGGGCGGGCAGTTCAGCGGGGACCTGGAATGGTTCCAGAATGTCTTCTTTTTGGATTCCTCGGTGCTTTCCGACCCCATTCCGCCCCAGTATTACCAGCAACTCAGCTCAACCGATGCCTGGATGAACCTCAATTACCGCCAAGGGGACCTGGAAGCGGGTCTGCGGTTTGACTTGTTCCTCAACTCCGGGCTGCGGAATCCTTACGTGGTTCGCAACCAACAGGGCATTGGATTTTGGTATGTAAGCCACAAAGTCAACCGTCTCAAGGTTCGCTTGGGACATTTGTACGATCAATTTGGCAACGGAATCACCTTTCGGGCCTACGAAGGCCGGGGCCAAAACCTGGACTATGCCTTGTTTGGTTTATCGGGTCAGTACCAAATCAACGACCATTGGCAAATCAAAGGCTTCACGGGCAAGCAAAAGGTCCTTTTTGATACCTATGCCCCGGTTATCAAAGGCCTCTGCTTGCAGGGCAACCTTCGTTCCGAGCGCCTGGGATTAAGCTGGGCCCCGGGTTGGTCCTTTGTCAACCGCACCCTCGATGGGCAATCCATGCAGAGTGTGGTCGGCAGCATCGAGAGCCTGGAGCCCTCCAAACGCTTTGTGCCCAAATACAATACCTATGTCGGATCCTTTTTCCAGAACCTGCAATGGGGGCCCTGGAGCCTGAACACCGAATGGGCCCTCAAGAGCCAAGAGGCGGTGTTGGATCGCAATGGTGTCCTCGAGAACAGCCCTGGTTCGGTGCTTTATACGGATTTGGGGTATTCCAAAGACGGTTTTGGCATCAATGTGCAGTACAAACGGACCGACCACTTTGACTTTCGGGTTTCGCCCCTCGAAATTCTCAACGAAGGGCTCATTAATTACATCCCACCCGGGGCCCGTATGAATACCTACCGGCTGACATCGCGTTACGCGGCGGCAACCCAGCTGGTCGGGGAGAACGCCGTCCAAATCGAAGCGGTGTACAGCCCTGCTCGTAACACCCAATTGCAGTTCAACCTCAGCCATGTGAACGGACCCGATCGCAGCCTCTATTACCGGGAGTACTACGCCGAAGCCAAACACAAATTCAACAAACAAATCACCCTGAGCGGAGGTCTCCAACATTTGGTGTACAACCAAGAACTCTACGAGTTCAAGCCTGGAGCTCCCCTGGTCCGGGCCTGGACGCCTTTTGCTGAACTTACCTACAAAATCAACCGCCAAAAGTCCCTTCGCATCGAGGCCTCCCAAATGACCACCGAACAAGACCTGGGAGACTGGCTCTGGGGATTGATCGAGTATAACATTGCTCCCCGTTATTCGTTCAGCATCATGGACATGTGGAATTACGGAAACCACAAACCCGACAAGCGCAACCATTATTACACCGCTTTTGCGGCGCTCAATTGGCCCGGCCTTCGATTTACGGGTGGCTATGTTCGTCAAGTCCAGGGTGTTATATGCACCGGTGGGGTCTGCCGCGTGGAGCCCGCTTTTAACGGATTGCGCTTCAGCATGAGTGCTAATTTTTGATCGAACCTCATGAAACGTCCTTCCATCCTCCTAGGTTTGCTTTTGATGTTGGCGGTATCCTGCCGTGAAATTGGTCCAACCGTGGACCTGGGGCTCAACATCCTGCGGGTTGATACCGTTTATACCGAAAGTCCGCCGGCCAAACAACCCATCACCGCCTTGATCGAAGAATTCACCGGGGTTCGCTGCGTGAATTGCCCGCGGGCGCATCGGCTGATCGAAACCCTCCAGGGCCAATACCCCGGCCGTGTTTTGGCCGCCGGAATCCATACCGGTTTTTATGCCACACCCTACCCCAACCGTTTGGACCTTCGAATTTCCGAGGGACCCGCGCTGGAGCTTTTGCTGGGCGGGACCCTGGGCTATCCTGCTGGTGCGGTCAACCGCACCCGCTTTGCAGGCGAAAACCTTCTGCTCCTTTCCGACCAAAAATGGTCCAGCCATGTCGCTGATTTGATGGACGACAGCGCATCGGTTCGCCTAGAAATGCTGTCCTCCGGGTATTCCGCCGCCACCAACCGCACCGAAGGCCGCTTGCGTTTGCGCTTTGCCGCCCCGGTCAATTCGGGCCCCACGTGGACCCCCCTTTACCTCACCCTGTATCTTCTCCAAAACAACCTCTTGGACTGGCAATTGGACGGCGGGGGCATCGACTCCCAATATGTTCATCGCCATGTGGTTCGACGCTTGATAACACCCGTCAACGGAATGGTCCTGAACGCTCCGGATTATAGGGCCGGACGGGTGATCGAAATTGAATTCAAACACAATCTGGGAAACATGCAACCGCTCCCGGTTTGGAACGATTGCAAATGGTTGGCCGTGGTTCATCAAAATCGTAACAATGACTTAACGATGGTTCAGGCGGCGCAGTTTCCTTTTGTTACTAACTAAGACCTCCAAGACCCTTCTTGATGAAATCGCTTCCCGAACGCACCGATGTACTGGTCGTCGGTGCCGGGCCGGCCGGTGCCACCACCTCTTTGTTTTTGGAACAAAAGGGGATCGATCACCTGGTCATTGACCAAAGCGAATTTCCCCGGGACAAAATCTGCGGCGATGCCCTCAGTGGCAAAGTCATTGATGTGCTGGCCCGTCTGGACCCCCGCCTTGTCAACGAGATGGAAGCCCTAACAGGCGAATTTCTATCGTGTTACGGGATCACCTTCGTAGCTCCCAACGGAACCGATCTCTCCATTCCTTTTCGAACCAAAGTGGCGGATCGACTGACGGCGGCTGGTTTTATCAGTCCCCGTTTGGATTTTGATGCTTTTTTGGTTTCCAAAATTCATCCCGAACGGCTTCGAACCTCCTGCAAATTAATCTCGTTGTCAAAGCCCGGGGCTATCGCATCCGCCCCAGGTACAGGGTCCATAGCATCCGCCCCAGGTGCAGGGCCTGCCTCAACAACCGCAGGCGAGCACCAGGTCACGGTGGAATACCAGGGGGAGCAACGAACAATCCGCGCTCGTTATGTAGTTGGCTGCGAAGGGGAGCGCTCCCTGGTCGCCAAGGAATGGGCGGGTTACGTCAAAGACAAAAACCATTATTGCGCTGCCTTGCGGGCCTATTACACGGGCGTTACCGGTTGCCACGCCGATAACTACATCGAATTGCATTTTCTCAAGGATATTTTGCCGGGCTATCTCTGGATATTCCCCATGAGCAACGGGCGCTTCAACGTGGGAATCGGGATGGCATCGCATCGCATCGCGCAACGCAAGGTCAACCTCAAAGCCGCCTTCGAAAAGGCCATCCGCGAAATCCCGGCCCTGCGGGAGCGATTTGCGCAGGCCCAACCCCTCACGCCCTTGCAGGGTTGGGGGCTTCCATTGGGGAGCAAGCGTTTTCCATTGTCCGGCGAAGGCTTCCTCTTGGTGGGTGATTCCGGCTCCCTCATCGACCCATTTACCGGCGAAGGCATCGGCAACGCCATGAAAGCGGGGTACCATGCCGCGGAACACCTGGCCCTCAGCCTTCAAAACGGTCGCCGAGACGCCGCCTGGATGCGTTCCTACGATCAAAGGGTCTACCGAGACCTGGGCGGTGAGCTTCAAATCGGCAAAACCCTCCAGAAACTCACCAATTACCCCCGACTCTTTGACTTTGTGGTGGGCAAGGCGGCCCGAAACCGCGAATTACGGAACCTGATTTCCTCTATGTTCGATGATATCAGCCTGCGCAACCGCCTTCGCAATCCTTTCTTTTACCTGCGTTTGCTTTTAAGCCGGGATTAAAAAGTCGATGGATTGTGGAAAAAATTCGTGCAGCCTTTAACTTTAGCCTTTCACTCGTTAATCACCTCTTTAATCCACTAGACCATGAACAAAGTTTGGATCGCCCTGCTCGGCCTCGCAATGGCCGTTTCCTGCAAAAAGAACGATTCCTGGATTCCTTACGGACCCGGCTCTAACGGGCAAGGGGGCGGCGGAACCGGCGGCGGCGGAACCGGCGGAACCGGTTTGGTTGTATCCCGCGTTCAGAATGCTTTTGCCATCAACTTTAGCGGTAACTGGTGTGGACCCTGCGGTGCCAACGGTATTCCCGCTCTTTACAACTTGAGTACCACCCACGGTGCCAAATTCAGCGGCATCAAGGTCGGTCTTAACGATCCCTTCACCATCCCCGAAGG
>RFPG01000084.1 GCA_009926245.1 Sphingobacteriia bacterium
CATAAAGAAACGGGGGGGTGAAAAGAATATTTTTGCAAAAGTAGTTAGGCAATGAACGATTTACCGAGTCCAGCTGGGCCTAATAAGGAACCCTCCTTCGAAGTGTTGGCTTACGAGGGGGTGGACAGCACCCAAGATACCCTACGACAACTCCTGAACAGCCAAGGAAAAGGCCTTGACGACCCCGCCAGGGTGGTTTGGGCTCAACATCAGAACAAGGGCCGGGGTCGCATGGGACAAACATGGGCTTGTGATTCGGGACAGGGGCTTTTGGCTTCGGTGCATTTGCGGCCGGCGCTGCCCTTGAAACAAGCCCCCGAATGGGGTACCCGCTTGGCTTTGGGCGTTGCCCAGGCGGTGGAGGCCTACCGCCCCGGTGTTCAGGTTCTGCTCAAATGGCCCAACGATTGGGTCAACGCCCAAGGGCGCAAATGGGGTGGTTTGCTCATCGAAAGCCAGGTCCAAGGACCCCTTCTCCAAGAGGCCTTGGTGGGTTTTGGTCTCAACTTATTGCAACAAACCTTCCCTGAGGAGCTTCCTTGGGCCACTTCCCTCCTTTTGGAACAGGAATCCTGGGCCAAGCAATCGAAACGCACCCCTCCCGAGGCTCCTAAAGCGGGCGATTTGCTCCATGGTATCCTCAAAGAATGGGCTTGGGCATTGGTTCCTGGCTTGGAGGGGCTCCCCCAGGACGATTGGTTGCAAAAAAGCAAGGAGCGTTTGTGGGGTGTCGGTCGACGCTGTGCCTTTGATGGTCCGGAGGGCCGTTGCTTCTTTGAGATCCAGGGATTGGCTTCCGATGGGGGTCTGCTGGTTTGGAACCCCAAGCGGGATCAATCCTTGATTCTGCGTCACCCCGAATATCGTTTACTTTACAGCCAAGAATCGGTTAGCGAAGAGAATATCCCCGTATGATTTGGACCATTGATGCTGGTAACACTTTGATTAAGTGGGGTTTGTGGAATGAAGAAGGGGTTCTTCTTCAGGTTCTTCGCACCCCTCTTAACCGGGTTCAGGAAGCGCTGGGTGAAGCTCTCACCTTGGGTCGACCCACATTAACGGCGGTGGCATCGGTTTCCCTGCCCCGAAATTATTGGGAAGAAGTATGGCTATCGGCGGGGTTGCTACCGCCTTTTTGGCCCGATGCGTCCTCCTTTTGGCCCTTTGAAACCCAGTACCGGACCCCCGAAACGTTGGGTTTGGACCGCAAAATCCAGATGGCAGGTGCGCTGGCCTTGCACCCCGACCAGGCCTGGATGGTTCTGGGACTGGGGACCTGCCTGACCGTGGATTGGCTCCTGCCTTCGGAAAACGGGGGAACCGCAAGGCATTTGGGCGGTTTGATATCGCCAGGATTGCGCATGCGTTACCGGGCTTTGCATCGTGAAACCGCCTCATTGCCGGACCTGGAACCATCCTATACCCCGACGCCCTACCCGGGAAAAAGCACCGTGGAGGCGATACATGCCGGGGCACAGGGGGGCTGGATCGCTGAAATTCAGGACCATGCACGGCGGTGGAACGAGGTCCAGCCCGGGGCAGGGGTCCTGGTCTGCGGTGGTGATGCCAAGCCGGAGGTTTTGGCCCAAATCCGGGCCAATGGCCCCATCTTTGCCGAGCCAAACCTGGCCCTGCACGGTCTTTATACCTTGCTACTCCATGCAAAACCATCAGCCTAAACGCCCTTGGGGCCCTTTGTACTTGGTGACCCTCCTGGTGCTGTGGGGTTGCCTGGGGGTCCATGCCCAAATTGCCAACTACGGTTCCCCCTATGCTCGATTTGGAATGGGTGAATTTCAGCCCCTGGTGGGCTCCGCCTTTGGAGGCCTGGGTGGAATGCAGGCAGCAGTGACCCATCCTTTGTGGATTAACACCGAGAACCCAGCGTCTTTGGGTCAAGGGGCATTGACCCGCATGGAGATAGGAACGCAGGCCCGCTTTTCCTTTCTGCGTACCAACGATCAGGCGTTGACCAAATCCAATATCAATCTCAGTCATTTGGCTTTGGCGGTTCCGGTCGGAAAATCCTTCGGCACCTCTCTTTCGTTCACGCCCTTTGCACTCACCAATTACGATGTATCGGGTCGTGGCTTGGTCGATCCGGGTGGTGGACAAGCCCCCTACCAGGTGGACGAATACTATACAGGTCGGGGAGGTTTCAACCGTTTGGCCTGGGCCTGGGGTTGGCAGATCAATTCACATTGGAGGGTGGGGTACACCGCCAATGCCCTCTTTGGAAAGAGTATTCGAGAATTTCGTCGGGTTTTTCCCGATTCCATCCAAGCCTTTAATGTCCGTGTTCAGGATCAATGGTCCGTCTTGGACCTTTACCATCAGATGGGTTTTCAGTTTCAACCCGGCAAACCCACCGCCGCTTGGCGAGGGACTTGGGGCCTTGTTCTGCGCCTGCCCTTGGATGCCGCCATGCGTCAAACCCTTTTGGCCGAGCGCTATACGCTCATTGCAGGTAACCCCAGGGTCCGCGATACAGTTTACAGCCTGCCCGATACCAAGGGCGACCTGTCCATGCCCCTCAAAGTCAGCTTGGGTTATTGGCTCGAAAAAGAAGGAAACGCTGGAACCGGCTTGGAATTGAATTACGAGCCCCTCAGCCAATGGAGGGTGATGGGTCGTTCGGATTCCATGCAGAATCAATGGACCCTGCGATGGGGTGGTTATCGGCTGGTGAAGCCAGGGGGCGGCTCTTCGGGTCGGTCCGTGATTTACCGGGCCGGATTGAGGTACAGCCCCGGAGGACTTCGCCTTCGGAATCAATCCATACCCGAGGCAGGAATCCACCTAGGCTTGGGGATCCCCCTCAGAAGGTCGGTGAGCGTTTTGAATTTCGGATTGGAGGCGGGTCGCTGGGGCACCCTCCGTCAAGGGTTGTTGCGTGAAGATTTTGTGCGCTTCAACCTTTCCTTAAATCTCAACGATCGTTGGTTTATCCGGAGGGTCTACGATTAATTTCGCATCGAACCAACAAAGAGCTTGTCTTTGGGTCATTTTGAAACTTATTTCACCATTTCTGCGTTCATAACATTAGAACTTATATCCTAACCGCTTTTTTCGCCAAAAATGAAAACTTCTTTCAAACAAATTTTTACCCGTTTTTTTCTATTCGTCGCCGGCCTAGGCCTGTTTTCAACGGAGATGGTGAGCGCTCAGGCCGATTGTTCCAAGAAATGGGGGGTGGACAGTGTTCAGACGATTCAAAACATTTCACTTTACCGGGAATTTTACAAACAAAAGAATTTTGCAGCCGCTTTGGAGCCATGGCGCTATGTTTTTGAGCAAGCACCCTGCTCGCGCGAGCAGACGCACATTGATGGGATTGCCATGTTCAAGGACCGATTGAAGGCCCAAAAAGACTCCGTATTGCGCACGCCCCTTTTGGATACCCTCTTGCTGATTTACGACGCAAGGGCTAAGTTCTTCCCCAAGAGCGCCTCCAATGCCTTGGGTCGAAAGGCGGTTGACATGCTTGACTTCATCCCCGGACAGAATCAGCGCATCCGCGAAGCATTTGAAGTAGCTGTGCAGGTGGGCGGTCAGGCCACCGAGCCTTTTGTTTTGGGGTATTACTTCAAAGTTGCAATCAAGGACTACAAGGGGGGCGTCCTCAACCAGTCTCAAATCTTTGATTTATACAATCAGTTGACGGGCATTGCCGATGCCAACCTCGCCAATCCTTCGTTGGATTCCACCAAGCGCCTTCGTTATACCGAAAACAAAGCGGCCTTGGATGCCGACCTGTCCATTTCGGTCATCGAAAATTGCGATCAAATCCTCAAGAATTTTGAGGCCAAATTTACTGCTGGGAATACCGAGAAGGCACTTAGAGACCTTATTTACAATCAATTAAGGATCAAAAACTGCAAAGAGTCCGAATTTTACGAGAAGGTTGCCATCAGCAAGTTTTCGGACGATCCCCAGCCGGCCCTCGGTGTTGAATTGGCTCGACGTTTCCACAAGAGCAACCGAACCAAGGAGGCCGATTCATACTACCAGGAAGCCCTCAAATTGGTCTCGGATGATTCCGTCAAAGCGCAGTACACCATGGATTACGCTGCTTTGTTTAGCGAGGACAAGCAATACGAAAAAGCCAGGGAATTGGCTCTTCAAGCCAATGCCCTTCGCCCCACCTGGGGCAAGCCGCTCCTCTTTATTGGGAACCTGTACGCCGCCAGCTACAATGTCTGCGGTGGTGGTGGCATCTCGGCCCAAGCTGTTTATTGGGCCGCGGTTGACAAATTCAAGCAGGCGGCCCGTACCAATCCGGCCCTGCAAACCGAGTGCGATCAGTTGGTTGACAAATACAGCGGCTATTTCCCCAAAAAGGAAACTCTCTTTTTTAACAACCCTCCCTACAAAGGAGGCGATGCCTTCCGTGTCGGTTGTTGGATTCAGGAAAGCACCTCGGTCCGCACCTCGGATTGATGGACTTTTGGACTCCTCCGTGGGGTGTCAGGGCGCGGTACGGGGTATGGGCCCGCCCTGGTTTTGGTTTTTTGGTCTTGACGGTGGTTTTGGTTGGGGGTTGCGCCCCGGATCCCGAGAAGGCTGAGCGATTTCGACATCCCTTGGAGGTCGGGGTGGATCGTATGGAGGGGGTGGATTGGTGGTTTTATAGCCAAGGCAAAGTCAAGGCCCATGCAGTAGCCGGCCGGGCAGCCTGGTACCGAAATCAGGACAGGCTGGATTTGTACGATGGTCTTCGTGTTGCTTTTTACGATGCAACGGGTTCCCGGGTCTTGAGTCGTTTGAAGGCCGATGGGGGTCGAAGGGACGCCAAAAACGGGATTTTGGAAGCGAGGGGACGGGTTGTGGCCAATAATACCGCCGGCGATACCTTGTTTACGGAACGTTTGTTCATGGAGGAAGTGACCGGGAGGGTCTATACCACCGGTCCAGTGCGCATCCGGACGCCACGGGAACTGTTGATGGGCGAGGGGTTGGAGGCCAACCGCGATTTGAGCCAATACCGTATTCTTAAGCTCAAAGGAAGTGTTCGCTGGGGGGACCGGTCTTAATTTCGTGTGGTGATTGGTGTTCTACTGGCCTTGATGGCCTCGGCTTTTTTTTCGGGCATGGAATCAGCTTTCCTGAACGCCAACCGATTTCGCTTGGAATTGCGCCAAAAGCAAGCGATCCCCTCGGCTTTGATCCTGGGTCGCTTCGTTCGGAATTCGGATGAATTTTTGGGGACCATATTGATTGGAAACAACCTGGCCCTGGTGGTGTATGGGATGTTTTTGACTCCTTTGATTGAGCCCCTCCTCTTATCGTGGTTTCCAGTTTTGGCTGGTTTGGATTTGGCCATGCTGGGCCTGCAGACCCTGTTGAGCTCGGTGGTGGTTTTGTTGTTGGGGGAGTATTTCCCCAAAACTGTTTTTCGGGCCAATGCAGACGCCCTTTTCATGACTTTTGCCCGCCCAATGCAGGCGGTTTATTATTTGTTATATCCCTTTGTTTATGTGGTCAGTCGGGCCAGTCGCTGGTTGGTTCGTCAGGTGAGCAGTGAAGGCGAAGCCCGTACCGCCAAGGTTTTTGACAAAGCCGAACTCAGTCATTGGCTCAACGAACAAGTTGACGCCCAAGACGAAGCGGCCGAGCAGGAGGTGGATCTAGGCTACTTTCACAAAGCGCTCTATTTCAGCGATATAAAAATAAGAGCCTGCATGGTCCCCCGTACAGAATTGGTGGGATTGGAGGTGGGGAGCAATCGCGATCAAGTCCTCAAAGCTTTCAATGAAAGCGGCTTGTCCAAGCTCCTTTTGTACCGCGGCGATATGGACCATGTGGTGGGTTATGTTCACTTTCATTCGGTATTGGCATTGGACCCGTCGTTGCCTTTTAGGTTGCAGGATTTGCAATTGCCTTTGGCCATTGTTCCGGAATCTATGTCGGCCTCCCGTTTGCTCAAACAACTGACGGCTGGGAGGCGTTCCATGGCGCTGGTGGTGGATGAACTCGGTGGGACGGCGGGCATGGTCACCGTGGAGGATTTGCTCGAAGAAATTTTTGGTGAAATTCAAGACGAACATGACGAGCCCGAAAGGGTGGAGAAAGAGTTGGAAGCTGGCAAGTTCCTTTTTTCGGGTCGCTTGGAGGTGGATTATATCAACGAGCATTATGACTTGGGGATC
>RFPG01000085.1 GCA_009926245.1 Sphingobacteriia bacterium
CCTGCTGTACCGGGGCAAAAACCTGGACCGACGCAAAAAAACCTACAAAATCCTGGAGCAAAAAGGCTTGGTGGTCCAAAGCGATCCCCTCAAGGACCGGCAATTGGAGTCTTGGTTGGACGAAAAAGTAGCGGGACATGGTTTCAAACTCAATCCCCAAGCCAAAGCCCTGCTCTTGGAATTTGTGGGCAATCGACCGGATCTGCTTGCATCCGAGATCGAAAAACTCAGCCTCAACCTTCGGGAAGGTGAACGCATTGAACCCGAGCATATTGAAAAATACGTAGGAATTTCGAGGGAGTACAATGTGTTTGAACTCCAAGACGCCCTCGGAGAACAAGACGCGACCAGGGCCTACCGATTGGCCGTCCATCTGGGACAGCAACCCAAAGCCTCCAATTTTAGTTTGCCCCTTTGTGTGGGGACCCTCTATGCTTTTTATCAAAAAGTAGCCCTGGTCCACGAGGCCTCGGATGCAGCCCCTCAGGCGTTGGCGACCTTGCTCGGCGTGCATCCGTATTTTGTTACGGCTTATCGCAAATACGCCCGTTCCCTGCGTCCGCCCCGGCTTCGGCGCAGTATACGCATCCTCATGGAATACGATCTCAAATCCAAAGGAATGGGGCAAGGAGGACAGATCGGCGAGGCGGAACTGACCCGTGAAATGATCCAGCAATTGCTGCTGGATTAGCCTATTGATTTAGCGACCTTCGAAGTACAGTCGAGCCCTGGACTCGTCCAAGCGGATCTGGCTTTGCAATTCTTCGAGGCTATCAAATTTGCGATCGTCCCTCAAGCGGCTCAAAAAACGAATGGTCATTTCTTGGCCATACAAATCACCTTCGTAATCCATCACATGGACCTCGATCACCGACTTTCCATGGCTCTGAAGGGTTGGGCGAGGACCGATGTACGCCATGCTTTGTTTCCAATCCGAACCAACCCGGGCATGGACCGCATAGATTCCTGATTTGGGAATTAATTTGTTGGGGTCGTCCACCGAAAGGTTGGCCGTCGGATAACCCAAACGTCGTCCGACCTGATCCCCGTGTACCACCGTGCCGCTCAAGGTATACGGATACCCCAAAAACATTTGGGCCAAAGCCACATCACCGCTTTCCAACGAATGACGGATTTTGGTGGAGGAAACAGCCATCTGATCCAAAGCCTGTCGTCCTATTTCTTGAACCGTAAAAGGCCACCGTTCGGTCATTTGCTGCAAAAAAGCATAATCCCCTTCCCGGTCCTTCCCAAAACGATGGTTGTATCCAATGACCAAGTGGGCAACGCCCATGCCTTGGACCAATCGGCCCAAAAATTCAGCCGCTGTTTGATTGGAAAATTCCTTGTCAAAGGGGACCACAAACAAGATGTCCAGCCCCAAAGCTTCTAACATTTCCTGTTTTTCGCGGTTGCTGCTCAAGAGCTTCAATTTGTCTGGGTCTTTGTTAAGAACCATGCGGGGGTGCGGATCAAAGGTCATGAGGGTCGCCAGGCATTGCCGCTCTTTGGCTTCGCGCACCAAGGCCGAGATAATTTCGGCATGGGCCAAATGCACCCCATCGTAGGAACCCATGGTGAGGGCCAAGGGTGCCGACTTGCGGTATTCTTCCAGGTTGTTAACGACGAGCATGTTCCGTTGGGGAATCGATTTGCAAAAATGCGTCAAAATCTTCAAGCTGAAACGCTTGGTCCAAGGTAATGGAACCAATTCCTGTTCGACGCAGGCCCTCCAGGTAGGCGCCGCATCCCCAATAGGCTCCCAAATCATGGGCCAGGGACCGGATATACGTTCCCTTGCCGCAACGGATTCGCAAATCCATTTGAGGTTTATTCCATCCCAGCAGGTCGATAGCCTCGATATGCACCGTTCTGGCCTGCATTTCAAGGCTCTTTCCCTGCCGAGCCCTCGTATAGGACCTCACCCCGTCCACCTTAATCGCCGAATAAGCCGGGGGCTTTTGTTGAATCAACCCAACCATGGTCCCCAAGCCTTCCAGGATGGTCTTGGGTTCCAAATCAAAATCGACACCGCTGCTTTGAACCGGAGTTTCCAAATCGTAGGATTCGGTGACCGCCCCAAGAACGACCGAGGCCTCGTAGGTTTTGACACCGCCCATCCATTGGTCAATTTCTTTGGTTTTGGCACCCATACAAAGAATCAGCAAACCGTCTGCCAATGGATCCAAGGTCCCGGCATGTCCGACTTTGGCGCCCTTCAAGCGGTTGCGCACCCGACGTACCACGTCAAAGCTGGTCCAAGTTCGGGGCTTGTGCACCGGCAAAACGGAACCGGCCTTCAGGATTTCCAACGAAGGCAGTCCGCTTTGTTTAGTCCAAAGTCCATCCACCCCAGACATAGGCCACCAAAAACAACAAACCAACCAAAATTCGATAATAACCAAAGGCCTTGAATCCAAACCGATCGATCCCCACGATGAAGGCCTTCACGGCCAACAGGGCAACCCCAAAAGCAACGAGTCCCCCGGTCAAGAGCATAGGCCAGGTACTCGAGGATATCTGATCGTATTGCTTGAGCAGATCGTAACCCGTGGCAGCCGCCATGGTTGGCAAGGCCAACAAAAAACTTAACTCGGCGGCTAGGCTTCGACTCAGCCCCACCGAAACCCCGCCAAAAATGGTAGCAGCCGCCCTGGAAACCCCGGGAATCATGCTGATGCATTGGACCAGACCTACCTTTAGCAAGGCCGTGTACGGCATGCTTTCAATGGATGCGTGCCGGGATTCTCGACGATCCGACCAACGGTCTAATAAAATCAAAACGATCCCACCCACCACCAAGGAAATGCTCACCGTTACCGCGTTAAACAAATATTCTTTGATGGTTTGGTAGGCCAAAAATCCCACCAACCCGGTCGGCAAAAAGGCAATGAACAATTTGAAATAAATAACCGGTCCCCTCAAGAACCGGGGGTAATAAAGGGTCAAGACCGCAAGGATGGCACCTAATTGAATAAAAACTTCAAACAACTCCAGCAAAGGGGTTTGTTTCCAGCCCATTAGGGAGGAAACCAAAATCATGTGACCGGTCGATGAAACCGGCAAAAACTCGGTCAGGCCCTCGACAATCGCCAGAACCCAAACGGCCAGCCAATCCATTAGGACCGGGGACGGTAGAGAATGGCGGCTAATTCAACCAAGTACCCCAAGGAAATGACCAACGGCGCCAAGGTGATTTTGGTGAAGGAGTAGATGTCTTCTTTGCCGATCATCAGCAGATTTCCCACCACCAGCAAGACCAGTCCCAACAACATCAAGCGATAATTCATCGGGCCAAACAAAGGCGCACCCTTGCGACGAAAAGCATCCGTGATGGAAGACGATGGGGCGTTGGCGGTTTTGGTAGAAGTTGCTTTGTAGGCCATAACGAGGGAACGGTAGGGGGCTCAAAAGGATTTAGTGCAATTGATCCGATTCAAGGCGAAGATACTTGTTGAGGGCCACATAATGGCTCAACCAACCGGTCAGGAGGGAAAAGCCCAGCAATCCCCCCGCCAAAACCAAGGCCTGAAGCCCCGCACCGGGGTAATTCAAATCAGGGGCCCACTGCAGAACCCAGGCCATGGTACCCAACAGGAGAACGCAGCCCCCCGCCCAGGCCATGATCGACCATTTCAAAGCCCTGCGCAGGTAGGGTTGGCGAATAAATCGATCATCCGCACCTACCAATTGCATGGAACGAATCAAATGTCGGTCGGCAAAGAGGACCAAGCGAACCGATTGGTCAATCAAAAGCCAGGTCAACCCAAAAAGCGCCCCGCTCAATCCCAAGAGAATCCAAGCCATGGTGCCAAAATTGCGTTCAAGGGAGGCCAGCAAGCGAACGGGGTATGCGACATCGCTCACCAAAGGCAAAACGGCCAATTTGCGCTGGAGTTCATCGAAAGCTACCTTTTCACCGAATCGGTAATGGACACGAACCTTGACCGATGCCAGCAAAGGATTTTCGCCCAAAAAGTCAACGAAATCCTCCCCCAATTCTTGGCTCATTTCTCGGGCTGCCTCATCGCGACTTACAAATCGAACCTGTTTGACCTCGGGCATCCGGCGAACCGTTTGTAACAATGCTCGAATCTCAGCAGGCTGCGCTTCTTGACGCAAAAAAACCTGAATCTCTACGTTTTCATGCAAGTATTCGACCCACCATCGGGCCTGCACCGCAATGATTCCCATCAGGCCCAACAAAAAAAGCACCAAACCCTGCGATCCAAAGGCCGAAACCCTGGAACGGGAGACCGATGAACGCAGGAGCGTGGGGGCGGTGAGCTTCATAAGTCGCAAAAATAAAACAAATAAGCCCCGTAGCCTTGGTCTTGGCTTTGAACTAAATTCGCCTGAATTCAACACCCTACCCTTGAACCCCTCCCCGACTTTTCAGGAAATGGAAGCCCGATGGCAAGCTTATTGGCATCAAAACGGCACCTACCGCACCAAAGAACCCCTTGATGGCCAACCCAAAACCTATGTACTGGATATGTTCCCTTACCCTTCGGGGGCCGGGCTCCACGTAGGGCATCCCTTGGGCTATATCGCATCGGATGTGGTGGCCAGGCTCCGCAGAATGCAGGGCCATGCGGTCCTCCATCCCATGGGATTTGACGCCTTTGGCCTGCCGGCGGAACAATACGCGATCCAAACCGGGCAACACCCCCGCACCACCACCGTCCAGAACAGCGCTCGGTACCGGGAACAACTGGGTCGGCTGGGCTTCAGTTTTGACTGGGACCGCCAAATCGACACCAGCGATCCAAACTACTACCGTTGGACCCAATGGATGTTTCTGCGCATGTTTGATTCCTGGTTCGATAAGGAGGCCCAAAAGGCCCGATCGATCGCAGAATTGGAGGACTATCTGAGTCAACACGGAAACCACCGCCTTCAGGCCGCCTGTTCCGAGCAAACGCCGTCGATCAGTGCCCAGGACTGGGCGACCATGGATGAGCGGAGCCGGCGTCGAATCCTGATGCATTACCGCTTGGCCTACCGTGCCATGGCCAGGGTCAATTGGTGCCCGGCTTTGGGGACCGTTTTGGCCAACGACGAAGTCAAAGACGGTTTTTCGGAAAGGGGCGGGCATCCGGTGGAACAACGCCTGATGCCCCAATGGATGCTTCGAATTTCCGCCTATGCGGACCGCCTGCTCGAGGGCATGGACGATTTGCAATGGTCCGAATCCATCAAAGAGCACCAACGGCATTGGATTGGACGATCGGTGGGCGCTCAGGTTCGCTTTGAAACCGATTGCGGGACCTTGGAGGTTTTTACCACCCGACCCGATACCCTCTTTGGGGTCAGCTTTGTGGTCGTTGCCCCCGAACACCCCTGGGTTGAACGCCTCAGCACCCCCGAACAATCCCAACAGGTTCAGGCCTACCTTCTTCAGACCAAAGGCCGAAGCGAACGCGATCGCCAAGCCGAAACCCGCAAAATCAGCGGCTGCTTTACGGGCAGCTACGCTCGACACCCGATCACGGGACAACAGGTCCCGATTTGGACCGCTGATTATGTTTTGGCCGGCTACGGGACCGGCGTGGTCATGGGGGTCCCGGCCGGTGATCATCGGGACTGGAACTTTGCAACTCATTTTGGCTTGGACATCCCGGCGATTTTTGTCAACCAGGACCCCTCTATGGGGGCCTGCGATGACCGCCATGCGGTGCTCAAGTCATCCCAGTTTTTGGACGGGCTGAACGCCCATCAAGCCATCCCCGCCGTTATTGCGGAACTTCAAAAAACAGATCGCGGCTTTGCAGTCACTCGTTATCGGTTAAGGGATGCCGTTTTTTCAAGGCAACGCTATTGGGGCGAACCGGTCCCCATGGTGATGGATGGCGAAGACCCCTATCCACTCCCGGATTCGGCCCTGCCTCTTTTGCTCCCGGATATTGATCGCTACCTGCCAACGGCCGATGGCGAACCTCCTCTGGCAAGGGCCAAGGATTGGACTTGGGAGGGTCTTCCGCTGGAAACCACCACCATGCCCGGTTGGGCTGGTTCCAGCTGGTATTTTTTGCGTTATACCGATCCCCAAAACCAAGAAGCCTTTGCAGATCCCGCCGCGATGAAGGC
>RFPG01000086.1 GCA_009926245.1 Sphingobacteriia bacterium
ACCTTGGCCAGCGATTCAACGGATACGCTGCGGACCCCAAACTTTGACCCTTCCGCCTTTGGCGCAGGTCGTTATAACATCGCCTACACCATCAACATGCCCGCCGGGACCACCGATCAATTTCCGGCTGATAATGTTGTAAATCAAGGCTTTGTCATCAATTCCCGTATTATATCCAAGGCCCGTTTGGATTCTCTTGGAAATATGTTATACTCCGGGGGTATCCGTCCATCGGATGCCACAGCCGGCCCTTATGACTTTGGTATTTGGTATTATGCCAACAAAGGATCTCGCCTCAAAGTCGATTCCATTCGTTTCTCCTTTGTTACAAATCCCGGCAGCAATCTCGTCAATGAATCTGTCTTGGGCAAAGTCAGCGAGTGGTTGGACCTGAATCAGGACGGCGTTGTTGATGCTGGCGAAATCGTTGACTTGGCGGATGGTATCTACACCTACACCGACACATCGGGCAGTAATTCTCAACGCTCGGTTTTGGTCACCGATATCATCAACAATACACCGGGGGTGATTCTGGCCGATTCCAGTATTTACCTCTTCTCGGCCTATTATGCCGGTTCTCAGACCACGGTATTCACCAATGTGGATCCGCAGGTTGACTACACCCTGACCCGGGATATCTACCAGCAATACATTAGCCCGGTCTTTAGCGGAACCTGGAATCCCAACGGGTTCGGCCCTAACCGGGTTCCGGCCGTTTCGGCTGTCACCAGCAGTGCCACCGCATCGGTTCGGGAAAACGTTCAGAACACCCTGGAGGTAAGGGCCTTCCCGAACCCCGTATCGGATCGCCTCCATCTCTTGGTTCGCAACGATGGTCCCATCGGAGTTCTCCAATACAGCATCAGCGATCTCTCCGGTCGGCGCGTAGCGAACGGTATCGAAACGCCCGAAGGAGCAGGCTCGACCCTCACCCTGGGTGTGGCTTCGTTGGAACCCGGTATTTATCACTTGCACATCAGCAACGGCAAGCTGGCCCGCACCCTGCGCTTTATCAAGCGCTAATCTCGACGCCTCCCAAGGCGTTGCTGTACTGCGATTCGATCAAAGAAAGCAAGTCACGGACCTCATCGGGGTCCATGCTTTGCACCAATTGACTGCGGATTTCTTTGATATGATCAAAGCCTTTGAAGTAGGGCGCGTAATGCCTTCGCATTTCCAAGAGTCCCAGTTTGGGACCCTTCCAAACCAGCGAACGTTCCAAATGTTCGCGACAGGCTGCTAGCCGTTCGGCAACGGTGGGCGGATCCAAGGTCTCTCCGGTTTGGAGATAATGCTTAATTTCCCTAAAAATCCAGGGGTACCCGATCGCAGCCCTTCCAATCATCAAGCCATCCACCCCGTATCGCTCGCGGTACGAAGCCGCTTTGGCAGGACTGTTGATATCCCCGTTTCCAAAAACCGGAATGTGCATGCGCTGATTGGCTTTGACCTCGCCGATGAGGGTCCAATCCGCTTCGCCTTTGTACATCTGAACCCGGGTGCGGCCGTGGATTGCAATCGCAGCCACCCCGATGTCTTGCAGGGCTTCGGCTAGGTAAACAATGTGTTTGGAGTTGTCGTCCCATCCCAGTCGGGTCTTGACGGTCAAAGGCTTGGGGCTGCGCTTGACCAGCTCCGCTGTTATCTGAATTAGTTTGGGCAAATTGCGAAGCATGCCGGAACCGGCATCCTTGCACACCACGTTTTTGACGGGACAACCAAAGTTCAAATCAATCAAATCGGGGTTGACTTCGGCTACTTTGTCAACGGCCCCCAACATCGGTTCCAATTCACCCCCAAAGATTTGGATCCCCATCGGGCGTTCGTCGTCGTAGATATCCAATTTTTGGCGACTCTTGATGGCATCCCGCACCAACCCCTCCGAAGAAATAAACTCGGTGTACATCAAGTCGGCGCCTCCTTGTTTGCAAACAGCCCGAAAGGGGGGGTCGCTGACATCCTCCATGGGAGCCAGGAGCAGTGGAAAAGGGCCCAAATCGAGGGGGCCGATGCAAACCGAGGGGGTCATGATTGGATGGGTCGCTAAGGCTGGTCAAATTTAGACCCTAAAAGCGCTTCGGGTCTTCCCCTGTCTTTGTGGTTAAATTTGGGGGTTGTTTTTGGTTTAGCCCCACTCGTTTGAACGCTGTATCCCCCCTACGCTCTCTCTTGACCCTTGTCATGGCCTGTCTCCTGTCGGGCATGGCTTTTTCGGCCCTGGGCATGAGCCTCTTGCCTCGATTCACGGGCCTGGGCATGGACGATTTGACTCGAGGGATCGAATACTACGGTCAGAAGGCGGCATGGGAGGAATGGTTGAGGACCCTGAAGCTGCAAGGCTGGGAATTGAGTCTTGGAGTCATGGGCTTGCAGGCTTTGACGTCCCTGGGTTTTTTTGTGTTACCGGGGTTTTGGTTTTTGCAAAATCATTTGGAAGGCCGGGATGAACTTCAACCGCATCCATTGCACGGGGGATGGTTTGCTGGAACAGGCCTGATTCAAGCCTTGCTTTCGGTGGCGGTACTCTTGGCCTTTCTTCCTTTGATCTACAATGTTTATCATTGGAATCATGCCCTCCGTCTGCTTTCGGATTCCATTCCGCTGGTGGCCCAATGGGTTCAAACCGAAGAGCAGGCATCGCGCTTGATTGCCCTGTTGCTGGACCAAAGCGGAGCCACCTTGGCCGTTGGGGGGGTGTTGGTTTTGGTCATTCTGCCGGCGGTGGGGGAAGAGCTCGTTTTTCGAGGGAGTCTGCAACCACTCTTGGGGCGCATTCTGGGTCGACCCCATGCGGCGGTTTGGGTTTCGGCTCTGATTTTTAGCGCGATCCACGGTCAATGGTTGGGTTTTGTTCCTCGCTTTTTGCTGGGCGCCTTGTTCGGTTATCTGGCCCTTTGGTCGGGTTCTTTGTGGCCTTCGGTCCTGGCTCATATGAGCAATAATTTGTTATCGCTACTCGCCTATCGCTGGAATTGGCTGAATGCAAGGGCGGTTATCGAGGAAGCCAACGCGCCTTACCGGTGGAGCGATGCGCCGATGGCTTGGTGGGTTGTGTTACCGGCTACCGTGGTCGGGGTTTTCCTTTTGGTCCAATGGGCGGCCCGCACCAAAACGTAGCCATGGAATCCCTCCTCTCTACCGCACCCCCAACCGGTCGTTCCAAACCCCGCACCCTAACGGCATTGGGGGTGGCCGCGGTCATTCTGTGCGTTTGGTGGGCCGGGGTCCCGCTGATTCGACTCTTTTTGGCGGTATTGGCCGGAGGTTGTTGTTGGGAAATTTATTTGCGGCTGCAACCCGGCAACCCGGACCATCCCCGTCGGGCCGCCATGGCCGCTGCCTGTCTGGGCCTTTTGACCGTCGGGCTCTGGCCCTTGGGCGATCAACTTCCGGCAAGGTCCGCCAACGCTCCGTTGATGGTGGCAGGGATTGCTTTGGCCTTTGTACCGGGTTGGTGGTTGTTAAAAAGCAATTACATGCACCGTCGGCAACACCCCTTGGTCCAATCCGTGTTGCGCTGGGCTTCGGTGGTGGCCTATGTGGTGGCGCCCCTTCTCTTGTTTCGTAACATCTGCCTGGACCCGTGTCCGGTTCTGGGGGGGCTCACAGGACCGGATGCTTTTTTGGCTTGCTTTGGTCTGCTATGGATTCTGGACAGCGGGGCCTTGCTGGTTGGAAAGCGCTGGGGGCGACTTCCCTTGCATCGACGCATTTCGCCCTCCAAAACCCTGGAAGGCAGCTTGGCCGGTTGGTTGTTTTGTGCCTTGGCCGGTTGGTTCTTGTACCCCTCCCTTTTTGGAATCCGCGCGGCGGATGGTTGGGGTTGGGTGGCTCTGGGGGCCGGCCCCGTGGGCATCGCAGGCGATTTGATGGAATCCGCCCTCAAGCGCAAAGCAGGTGTCAAAGACAGCGGGCATTGGTTGCCAGGACACGGTGGATGGCTGGATCGCTTTGATTCGCTCTTGGCCTTGGCCGTTTGGGTTGGAATCTGGAAATGGGTCCTGGCCTAAGGGGCCTTTTGGCGGTTTGAACCTTATTTTTGGCGGGCCTTTGGCTTGAATTCCCTCCTTTTTTTTCACCTAAACTCCAGTTTATGTCCGAGAATAAGTCGGTCTCCGTCCACGAAAACCCTTTTGATTCCATGATGTCCCGCTTTGACGGGGCAGCCAAAATTCTTAACCTGGATCAGGGAATTTACAATGTCCTCAAATCGCCTGCCAAACAAGTCATTGTTAACCTACCGGTTTCGATGGACAACGGCAGCATTCAGATTTTTGAGGGGATTCGTGTTGTTCATAACATCAACCTGGGCCCGGCCAAAGGAGGAATTCGTTATTCGCTGGATGTTGATCTGGACGAGGTCAAGGCCCTGGCGGCTTGGATGACCTGGAAATGCGCTGTCTCGAACATTCCTTTTGGGGGTGGCAAAGGCGGGGTCAAATGCGACCCCCGGTCCATGTCGGTTGGTGAATTGGAGCGCCTAACGCGGGCCTATACCCGCGCTATGATTGATGTTTTCGGTCCCGAAAAGGACATCCCTGCACCGGATATGGGAACAGGCCCCCGCGAAATGGCTTGGATTATGGATCAATATTCCCGCTTGGTCGGCTACTCCTCTCCTTCGGTCGTCACCGGAAAGCCCCTGGTCATGGGCGGTTCCAAAGGCCGGGTCGAAGCGACCGGTCGTGGCGTCATGGTGGCTGCGCGCAGTGCCATGCTCAAAATGGGACTGAATCCTTTCAAATCAACGTGTGCGGTTCAGGGCTTTGGCAATGTGGGTTCCATCTCGGCCAAACTCATGGAGCAACAAGGCCTCAAAATCCTGGCGATATCGGATGTTACCGGTGGCTATTACAACAGCAACGGCATTAACATCCAAGAAGCTATGGCCTATAGCGCGGCCCATGGAAATCAATTGGCCGGTTTTGGCGGGGCTGAACCCATCTCCAATGAAGCTTTGTTGGAATTACCGGTGGATGTTTTGATTCCAGCCGCTATGGAAGACCAAATCACCGCCCAAAATGCCGGGCGCATCCAGGCCAAGCTCATCGTCGAAGGGGCCAACGGACCCATCGCCGCCAGTGCAGACGAAACCTTGAACCAAAAGGGGATCCTGGTGGTTCCAGACATCTTGGCCAATGCCGGTGGTGTAACGGTTTCTTACTTTGAATGGGTCCAAAACCGTTTGGGTTATTTCTGGACCGAAGAGCGGGTGAATCGCCGCGCCGATCGGAACATGAAAGAGGCCTTTGAAGTGGTCTACCAAACCAGCCTCAAGCATCAATGCAGCATGCGCATCGCTGCCTACGTTGTCGCCATCGATAAGGTTGCCCAGGTCACGCAGTTGCGCGGTGGTATCTAAGGTCCCATCGTGATCCATCGCGAAGGTTATACCCTGATTTTGGCCACCCTCATCCTCTGCGGGGTGGGGGCCTGGTCGGTGCATCGTTACTTGACGAGTCCTACCTGGCTTGCTTGGGTCGCCTATCTCTTGCTGGGGGTGATCACCGTTCTGGTTATTCAATTTTTTCGCAACCCGCAACGAAACACCGTTTTGGATCCGGAACGCATCATCGCACCGGCGGATGGGCAAGTGGTCATCATCGAGAAGGTGCGAGAACCGGAATATTTTGGGGACGAGCGTTTGCAGATTTCCATCTTTATGTCCCCGATTAACGTCCATGTGAACCGCAATCCGGTGAGCGGGGTGGTTTCTTACTTTCGGTACCATCCGGGCGATTACCTGGTCGCATGGCACCCCAAGTCTTCGACCCTCAACGAACGAACCACCGTGGTGGTGCGTGCCCAAAACGGACAAGAGGTTTTGTTTCGTCAAATTGCGGGGGCCCTGGCCCGCCGAATTCGTTGGTATGTCGCTGAAGGCGATACGGTGAAGCAGGGTGCGATTCCCCGAAACGGAGGGTTTGTTACCAGGAGGCAAGGTAGGTTTCGCCACCGCTTACTTTTTGGCCAACGCGGACCAGGGGTTGG
>RFPG01000087.1 GCA_009926245.1 Sphingobacteriia bacterium
AGCACCCAATCCAAAACGGATCTGGCCTGAGGCATTCACCGAAAATCGAAACGAGGATTCGTTGACATCCGGGCCCAAAACCTGCAAACCCATCCGCCGGCATTCTTCCAGGAAGAAAGCCACTTTGGTAATATCCGACATGTGGTTGGACAAAACCGCGGCCATAAACTGGGCGGGGTAATGCGCTTTGAGGTAGGCCGTTCGAAAGGCCACTACCGCATAACACGTTGAATGGGACTTGTTAAAGGCGTATTCAGCAAAGGCTTCCCAATCCTTCCAAATTTTGGAAGCAATCCCTTCGTCGTGCCCCCTTTCTTTGCAACCCTCCAAAAACTGAGGCTTGAGCTTGGCGAGCTTTTCAGGTATTTTTTTGCCCATGGCCTTGCGCAATTCATCCGCTTTGCCTTTGGAAAAGCCAGCCAACTTCTGACTCAGAAGCATCACCTGTTCTTGGTAAACCGTGATTCCGTACGTCTCTCCCAAGAGTTCCTTCATGTCCTCCAGATCGTAGACAATAGGCTCTTTGCCGTGTTTGCGGTTGATGAAATTGGGGATGTAGGCCAAGGGTCCCGGGCGGTACAAGGCATTCATGGCGATAAGGTCCTCGAATTTGTCCGGCTTGAGTTCCTTGAGGTATTTCTGCATTCCGGGGGATTCGTATTGGAAGATCCCGACGGTTTCTCCTTTTTGAAAAAGGGCGTAGGTCAAGTCATCATCCAAGGGGAAATCCTCCGGAGCAGGAAAATCAGGCTGCACATCGCGCACCAGTTCAACGGCATCGTTGATGATGGTCAAGGTATTGAGCCCCAAAAAATCCATTTTGAGCAATCCCGCGGCTTCGGCCACCTCGTTATCGAATTGGGTGACCAAGGCAATCTGAGCATCCGGGGTGTTCTTGACCGGAACATAATCGGTTAAATCACCGGGTGTTATGACGACACCGCAAGCGTGGGTTCCCGAATTCTTAAAAGAACCTTCCAGCAAAGCGGATTGCTCCAAAACGCGGGCCTCCCTACCACCTTTGCGCAACATATCAACCATCAAACGGGCTTTGCGCTGATCATCGGTACTCAATTGATCCAGATGCTTGAGCCCTTGTTCGGGGTTCAGCAATAGTTTCCTTAGAGGGGCCTTCTTGAAGTAATCGGCCCGGTTCAGGTCCTCCGGAAAAAGTTTGGCCAGGGTATCGGTTTCCAAGGGTTGCAGGCCCATGACACGACCAATGCTACGAATGGCCGATTTGGCTGCCATGCTATGGTAAGTGGCAATCTGCGCGACTTGGTTCCGACCGTATTTTTCCATCACATAACGCATGACTTTTTCGCGACCGCGGTCATCAAAGTCAATATCAATATCGGGCATGCTAACGCGGTCCGGGTTCAAGAACCTCTCAAAGAGCAAATCATACCGAATAGGGTCCACATCGGTGATCCCGGTGCAGTAGGCCACCACTGAACCAGCCGCTGAACCCCGGCCCGGACCTACGGTCACGCCCATGGATCGAGCCGCCGACGTAAAGTCCTGAACAATCAAAAAATACCCGGGATAACCCGTGTGGGCAATGGTCTGCAATTCAAAATCGATCCGTTCCAGCAATTCGGGGCTTAGGGATCCGTAGCGCTTGACGGCCCCTTCGAGAGTCAAGTGGCGTAGGTATTGGTTTTCGTCCCCAAATCCCGGGGGAATCTCAAAGCGCGGGAGTAAAACATCCCTTTGGAGGGAATAGGACTCCATGGAATCGGCCAAGGCCAAGGTATTGGCCAACCATTCCGGGTGTTGCCCCATTCGGGTTGCGGCTTCGGCGGGTTCCCACAAATGGTAACCCTCGCCCCGCATGCCAAAACGGTAACCGCGGCCCTGCCCGATGGGGGTATCCTTGTATTCCAAGGGCACCACACAGAGATAGGTATCGTGCAGGTCGGCATCTTGGGCGCGGTTGTAATAGGTATTGTTGGTAACAATGATCGGAATATTGTATTGAACCGACCATTTTTCGTATTGGGCCCGAACAAATTGCTCTTCTTCGAGGCCGTGGTCTTGGACCTCCAAATAAAAATGCTCTCCAAAGGCCTCTTTCCATGCCCTTAGGGCCTCCTCGGCCTGGGCTTCCCCGTGATTGAGCAAAGTCCAAGGGATTTCGGCATCCAGGGAACCGGAGGTGGCCACCAAGCCTTCGCTGTGCGCGAAGACCAATTCCCGACTCACGCGGGGAACATAATAATAGCCTTCGGTGTACGAAAGCGATCCCAATTTGACCAGGTTTTGGTAACCCTTTTGGTTGCGGGCCAAGAGGAGTTGGGGCGTTCCGTTATCCTTGCGGCTATGATCGCGGTGGTCTTTGCAAACCTGCAGATCCAAGCCCAAAATGGGCTTGATCCCCTTGGCATGGGCGTATTGAAAAAACAAAAAGGCCCCGTAGAGGGTGGAGTGATCCGTCAAGGCAATGGCCCCGCTTCCCTGGGCCACGGCATGGTCCACCAAATCGTAAACCGTGCTGCACCCGGGGATTCCCAACGAAAATTGGGAATGGCAATGCAAGTGAACAAACCTGGTAACAGACGATTCGGATCCGACACCGCCCTTCACGATCCCATCGTTGGAAAGGGCCTTGGATGAATCGGTTGTAGAAGGGCTCACAGGAGTGTCAGCCTGCCCGGCACCGTTGATCGCCGATGTGGGACCTGTCGCCTTTTGTTGGAGACTCTTTCTAAATTCATCGTAGGCGGACGCATCCAATCCCAAATGGTTGGCTTGGATCACCTGCCTTTGGACGAGGGCTAACAAACAATCCACCGTCGCCGCCACATCGGCACCTGCATCGTGAGCCTCCTGAAATCCAGTGCCAAAAAGCTTCCAATAGAGTTCGGTCAGCGAGGGCCATTTGTATTGACCCCCTCGGCCCCCGGGCAATGCACAAAAAGCTGTGGAAACCTCCTTGGTATCCAATACATGCAAGCCTTCAAAGCGATCGCTTCGTCCCAAACGGTGCCATTCGGCACGAATGATCAGTAAATCAAATTCAATGTTATGTCCAGCAACGACCGTTGCCTTTTGCAAATCCGCTTCAAAAATATCCAAGACGGTTTCCAAGGGCTGCCCTTCGGCCCTGGCCCTTTCGGTCGTGATTCGATGAACCTTGGCTGCGTTGAAGGGAATATCAAAACCATCAGGGTACACCACCAGGGATTGGGCCGCCATGCATTGACCCTGATCATCGAGCAATTGCCAACCCACTTGAACGGCCCGGGGCCAATTGGCCGAGTCGCTGATCGGGGCTTTGTAATTGCGAGGTAAACCGGTGGTTTCGGTATCAAAAACCAGAATCATACCAATCGCATGGTGTTAGAGACTTCCAGATTGCGCCAGGCCTCGCCCCGTACAACACGGGCATAGACTCCCAGCGGTAAAAAACGACCATGACGATCCTGCAAAGCGGTTTCACCGCATTCCATTTCTTGGTTCTTGTACCAACGCCCTAACAATGAACGCAGGATGAGGGGCGACAGACCCAGGGAGTAGGCGTTGACCAACATCGCATGGCGCTCGGGCACCAATATTTGGCGAACCTCTTCCAAAAGATCCTGCAATTGATCCTCCAACTTCCATCGTTCACCGGAACTTCCAATGCCATACGCCGGGGGATCCATCAAGACCGCATCGTACAAATGTCCCCGTTTGATTTCGCGCTGAACAAATTTTCGGGCATCTTCGACCACCCAATGCAAGCCATCCAAACCCGATAAGTCGGCGTTGCGGCGGGCCCAGTCCACAACCTGTCGGACGGAATCCAGATGATAGACCTTGGCCCCCGAAGCGGCGGCAGCCAAACTGGCCCCACCTGTATAGGCAAAGAGATTCAAAACGCGGGGACCACCCGTCCAATTTTTGAGAACCCCGGCGATAAACTCCCAATTATCGGCCTGCTCTGGAAACAAACCCACATGCTTGAATGCCGTCATGGCCAATTGAAACCGGAGTTTCAGCGCAGGGCTTTGGTAAGACAAGGACCAACGATCCCCGGCCGACCCTGGCCCGCTTCCCAACCATTGCCCGCTACGACTTCCCCCGGATTCAAAGCGCCAATGGGTTGATTTGCGCAAGGCGGCTTGGGATTCAACAGGAGCCCACAGGGCTTGGGGTTCGGGCCTTTGCAAAACACGATCCCCAAAGCGCTCCCATTTGAGGCCGTTCCCGCTATCCAACAAGGCATAATCCTTCCACAGCTGAGGGTAACGCAGGGGCAAAACAGCAGGAGGAGACTCCAGCATCAACCTTCGTTTTTCTCGGGCCGCATTTGCGGAAACAAAAGGACCTCCTGAATGCTCGGCGCATTGGTCATGATCATCGCCAATCGGTCGATGCCAATTCCAATACCGGCGGTGGGCGGCATACCAAATTCCAGGGCTCTCAAAAAATCTTCGTCCAAAACCATGGCCTCCGGATCCCCTCGCTTGCCCAAATCCAATTGAGCCTCGAAGCGGGCCCGCTGATCCAAGGGGTCGTTGAGTTCCGAAAACGCATTGGCGATTTCTTTGCTATTGCAAATAAGCTCGAATCGCTCCACCAATCCGGGTCGGCTGCGATGGGCTTTGGCCAAAGGTGACATTTCAACCGGGTAATCCATCACAAAGGTGGGCTGTACCAACGTAGGCTCCACCAATTCTCCAAAGAGCGTATCCAGGAGTTTGGCCCTTCCCATCGAAGGATCGGTTTCAATTTTAAGGCCGTTGGCCAATTCACGCAAAGCGGCTTCATCCAAATCATCAACACGGACCCCCGCTTTCTCCGAAATCGCATCGTACAAGGTCACGCGATGGAACGGCGCCTTGAAATCAATGCGGTGCTCGCCGACCTGCAGGACCGTTGTACCGTGCAATTCCAATGCCAACTCTTCGAGGAGCTTTTCGGTTTGGGACATCATCCATTGATAATCCTCGAAGGCCACATAGAGCTCCAACATGGTGAACTCCGGGTTGTGAAAACGACTCATGCCCTCGTTGCGGAAATCCCGAGCAAATTCGTAAACACCCTCGAAACCACCGACGATCAATCGCTTGAGGTAAAGCTCGTTGGCAATCCTTAGGTACAAAGGCATGTCCAGCGTGTTGTGGTGGGTTTTGAAAGGCCGGGCCAAGGCTCCACCGTAGATGGGCTGAAGCACAGGGGTTTCAACCTCCAAATAACCATGCCGGTTAAAAAAGCGCCGCATGGTTTCGATCATTCGTGATCGTAACACAAAAATATTTCGGACTTCCGGATTCACCACCAAATCCACATAGCGCATGCGGTAACGTTGCTCGGGATCGGTGAAACCGTCGTAAACCCGACCTTCGTCGTCTCTTTTGACAACGGGCAAAGGACGCAACGCCTTGGCCAAGAAAACAAAACTCACGACGTGAAGCGTGATTTCGCCCACCTGGGTTCGAAAAACATGGCCCTTGACCCCAACCCAATCCCCAATATCGCAGTGCTTCTTGAAGACCTCGTTGTAACCGTCTTTGTTCTCTCCGGGACAGATTTCGTCGCGGCTGATGTACAGTTGAAGGCGACCGCTGGCGTCTTGCAATTCGGCAAAGGAGGCTTTGCCCATGATACGCCGGCTCATCAAACGACCGGCCAGGGAAACCTCTTGCCAGGATCCTGCATCTTCGTCGCGGAAATCGCGAAGGACTTGGGCGGTCCGGTGGGTCCTCTCAAAGGATGCGGAAGGGTAAGGCTCGACCCCCAACCCCCGAAGGGATTCCAGGGAGGCACGACGCAAGAGCTCTTGTTCGCTCAGTGGTTGGTTCATAGGTTACAAAATTGCACAGGTTGCGACCTCCAATAAGCCGTCGCAAAACCCACGCAAATTAAGCAATTAGCCGGCCTTTTGGGTCTTGAAAAAGCGTGCTGCGGCCCCTTGGTTTTTGTAGGCCTCGTTGGCCTGGTTTGGGGCGGTTCCATGCCGCTTGCCCATGCTCAGAAAAGC
>RFPG01000088.1 GCA_009926245.1 Sphingobacteriia bacterium
TGCGAAGGCCAAGACACCTTCGTCATCATGCCCACCGGGGCCGGAAAATCCTTGTGCTACCAATTGCCCGCAGTCATCTCACCGGGCACGGCCATCATCATATCCCCCCTGATTGCCCTCATGAAAAACCAGGTGGACGCCGTCCGGGCCTTTTCGGGAACCGAGGGGATCGCCGAATTTCTAAATTCCTCGTTGACCAAAGCGGACCTCAAGAGGGTTCGGGCCAACGTCGACGCCGGCATCACCAAAATGTTATACGTAGCTCCGGAGTCGCTGGTCAAACAGGAGAACCTGGACTTCCTGCACGATCACCAAATTTCTTTTGTCGCGGTGGATGAGGCCCACTGCATTTCGGAATGGGGCCATGACTTTCGACCCGAATACCGAAACATTCGCCAAATGGTCAAGGCCATTGGGGATGTGCCCCTGATAGCCCTTACCGCGACGGCCACCGAAAAGGTTCAAAACGACATCATCAAGAACCTTCAGATGACCAATGCCCGCCTTTTCAAATCCTCCTTTAACCGGCCCAATCTCTTTTACGAGATGCGACCCAAGGTGGATGCGGTCAAGAGCATCGTCCGATACATCAAAGAAAACGCCGGCAAATCCGGTATTATCTACACCCTAAGCCGCAAGAAAACCGAAGAACTTGCCGAAATTCTGCGGGCCAACGATATCAAGGCCGTTCCTTACCATGCCGGTTTGGAATCCGCCCAGCGGGTCAAAAACCAGGATGATTTCCTGATGGAAGAAATCGACGTCATTGTGGCAACCATCGCCTTTGGGATGGGGATTGACAAGCCCGATGTTCGCTTTGTGATTCACTACGATATCCCCAAATCCATCGAATCGTACTACCAGGAAACCGGGCGTGCGGGTCGAGACGGCCTCGAAGGCGTTTGCATTGCCTTTTATGACGAAAGGGACGCCGAGAAATTACAAAAATTCATGAAGGACAAACCGGTCGCGGAACGAGAGGTCGGAAACCTCTTGATTCAAGAGGTGATGTCCTTGGCTGAATCCGGGCTATGCCGCCGTCAACAAATTTTACACTATTTCGGGGAAGCCTTTGACGACGCGCAGTGTAACAAAATGTGCGATAATTGCCGCAACCCTCAACCGACCGACCAGGTTCGGGACGAAATGGTCTTGCTGCTCCAGACGGTACAGTCTTTCCAAAAAGCCTTTAGCTTCAAGCATATCAGCCATTTTCTGGCCGGCGAAATGACCCCAGAAATCGAGGCCTACGGACACCAACGCCTGCCCGGTTTCGGTGCGGGCAAGGAGCGCGGTCTTCCTTTTTGGAAGGCCTGCGTACGCGTTGCATTGTTACAAAACCTCCTGCACAAGGACATTGAACAATACGGCACATTGCGCACAACGCCCAAAACCGCCGAGTACCTGCAGGATCCTTATACCCTCCGAATACCGCAGGATCATCGTTTTGATATCGCCCGCGATACCGAATTCGAAGGTCAACGCTCCGAGGCTCTGGATCAGGCCCTCTTGGACTTGCTCCGCGATCTTCGCAAAAAACTAGCCAAAGACAAGAGCCTCCCCCCCTATGTCATCTTCCAGGACCCCTCCCTCGAAGAAATGGCAACCATGTACCCCACCACCTTGGCCGAAATGCAACAAATTGTAGGGGTCGGCCCAGGCAAAGCCCTCAAATTCGGCAAACCTTTTGTGGAGCTTATTGCCCGCTATGTCGAAGAGAACGATATCGAAAAACCCGAAGACTTTGTGGTCAAGAGCACCGGTGCCAAATCCGGCAATCGGGTTTTTATCATTGGGGCCATCGATCGCAAAATTCCACTGACCGAAATCGGCAACAGCCGTGGACTCAGTTACGATCAGGTTTTGGATGAAATCAAAGGCATTGTGGATTCTGGGACCAAAGTCAACTTGGACTACTTTATCCAAAACAGCCTGGACCAAGAGATTGTCGATGAAATTTACCAGTACTTCCGCCAAACGGATACCGATGATTTGCAGGTGGCTTACAAGAATTTGTTAGCCGGTGATTTTACGGAGGAAGAAATCAAACTGGTTCGCATCAAATTCCTGAGCGAACAGGCGCATTAAGCCTCCCATAGAATGAAGGCTACCTCGGAATAATGAAGCCTCCCTCAGAAAGAAGCCTCCTTTAGAGATTCCAGCATCACTCGGCAGGTCGCTTCCAAGTCAAAGCGCGGTGCCCATCCCCAGTCCCTCCGAGCCAAGGTATCGTCGACCCGTTGCGGCCATTGGTCGGCAATCGCCTGCCTAAAATCAGGCTCGTAATTCATCTCAAATCCAGGAACGAATTTTTGGATGGAGTCCGCCAATTCGGCCGGGGTAAAGTCCATGGCGCCCAGGTTGTACGAGGTACGGCAAGTGATTTTTTCGGCGGGAGCATCCATCAATTCCAGCGTACCCCGTATGGCATCGTCGATGTACATCATGGGAAGGCGGGTATGGGCGGACAAAAAACCGGTATAGCGGCCTTGGTCCAGGGCTCGATGGAAGATTTCGACGGCATAATCCGTTGTACCGCCTCCAGGTGGGGTGCGCCACGAAAGAATGCCGGGGTAACGAAGCGAACGCACGTCCAATCCGTGTTTGCTATGGTAGTAACGGCACCACAATTCGCCGCTGAGTTTGGAAATTCCGTAAACCGTCATCGGATCCATGTAGCCGGCCTGCTCGGCAGGGTCTTTGGGACTATCGGGACCAAAAACAGCGATGGAACTGGGCCAAAAAACCCGGTCAACCCCCATCTCCACACTCAAATCCAAAACGCGCAAAAGTCCATCCATGTTCAGTTTCCACGCATCGCGGGGTCTTGCCTCTCCGGTGGCCGATAACATCGCTGCCAACAAATAAACCCGCTGCGGACGATACCGTTCAAAAACATTCCGCAGAGCCCCTTCATCCAGCACATCGAGCAACTCAAAGGGCGAATCACCGGCCTGGGGTCCTGGCCTTAAATCGGTGCATAACACAGATTCTGGAGGAAGTTGCTCCAAAAGGGCCCTGCGCAATTCGGAACCCAATTGACCTTCGGAACCGAGAATCAGGGTGGGGGTAGGGGTCGTGGACATGAAGGACTTGAACGCCCAAAGGTATTAGCCAAGACTTATTTTTGCTAAAGAGCCCTTGCCCTGTCCAGTATGAAAAATCCACTCCCTACCCTCTCCTCCGTTCGAACCGTCCTCTCCATCCGGACCATTCTCTCCATCCGGACCATTCTCTCCATGCGGACCGTTCTCTTGGTGGGCCTTTTTTTGATGGTGGGCCAGGCCTGCTATTACGACAACGAAAAAGAACTCTACGGAATCACCGTTCCCTGCGATACCCTCGCTGTGAGTTATTCCACCGAGATCCAGGGCATCATCACCAACAATTGCCAAGGCTGCCACAACAACCAATCGGCATCGGGGAACCTCAATTTGGAGAGCACGGCATCGCGCACCGCGAACATCGCCAAAATCCTGGATCGTATCGGCCGTTCGGCTGGAGATCCTTTGGTGATGCCCACCTCCGGGCCCATGCCGTCCTGTCAAATCAACAAAATCCGGGCCTGGTCCAACCAAGGCCTTCCAACCAACAACTAAAAAGCCCTCGTTTGCTTTTCATCTTATGCCATTTGTTATGAAAAATCGCTTTTTGGTTCCTGCTTTGTTTTTGACTTTGTTTTTGGCCGGATCGACATTCGCCAAGGATGCCGAACTTTCCTACCCGGGCCTTCCTATCCATCCATCCAAGCAGCCCAACAGCCCCACCGAAACCAACAGTCCCACCGACACCAACAGTCCCACCGACACCAACAGCCCCACCGACACAACGGACTTGTTTACGGACCTGTTCCTTGCCGACGAAAACCCTGTTGCTCAACCAATTGCATACACTTTCAAATCCACCCGCGTCATCAACACCCATTCCATCGAAAACGTAGCAGCCGGGGTCTTGGACTTTCGAATCATGCACCGCTTTGGGGCCATTAACGGGGGTTGGTACGAGCTTTGGGGTCTGGACCAGGCTTCGATGCGTATGTCCTTGGACTACGGCATCACACCGCGCTTGATGGTCGGTGGCGGTCGTTCCAATGTTGGGAAATCCTACGATGGCTTTGTCAAATACAAAATCATTCGTCAAAGCGAGGGAGGGAGAGGCGCCAAGCCTTTTTCGCTGAGTTATGTTGCGGGAACCATCCTCAGCGCCCAACGCTGGGCCGATCCGGAACGCAAAAATTATTTCAGCTCCCGCCTTTCGTACTACCATCAATTGCTTTTGGCCAAAAAAATTTCGGCCGATCTCAGCCTTCAGGTCACCCCCACCTTGCTCCACCGCAATTTGGTCTCGGGACCCGAAATTCCCAATACCCTGATGGCGATCGGAACGGGGGGGCGTATCAAAATAGGGCCCAGGGCATCCCTCAATGCGGATTATATCTGGGTGCCCAAGGCCGATGTGTTGGGAACCCGTAACAGCCTATCGCTGGGGATGGATATCGAAACAGGGGGCCACGTTTTTCAGTTGCATGTGACCAACAGCCGGGGCCTGAACGAAGCCCAATTCATTGCCGATACCCGGGGAAATTGGAACGATGGGTCGATTTATTTTGGGTTTAACCTGTCCAGGGTCTTCACGGTTCGAGAGCCACGCTGAGTTCCAGCCATTCCCATTCCACTTTTTCTTCTTCGGACTCCAGGGCCTGCAATGCTTTGCCCCAAGAGGCGTATTCATCCGGTGCCGCCCCGCTGCGGTTCAGCTTTTCGATCAGGTCGGTTTTCTCAGCACGAATTACTTCCAAGCGCTTGGTAAGTTCCTCGTAGCGCCGGGTTTGAGCGTAGGTGGGCTTGGTCCCGCGTTGCTTGTTCTTGGTCGTGGTTTGGGCCGGCTTGTTGGCCTGGTTGGCAGAGGGATCGGCCGAAGCGGTCACCGAGGTCGCAGTCCCCAAACGGCCTTCGCTTTGACTCAATCGGCCTTCGCTTTGGCTCAAACGATAATCCGTATAATTCCCCGGAAAATCTCGGATAAACCCTTCACCCTCAAACACAAACATATGATCCACCAATCGGTCCATAAAATACCGATCGTGGGATACCAGAAGCAAACAGCCTTTGAATTTTTCGAGGTAATCTTCCAGAACCTGCAGGCTCACCAAATCCAAATCGTTGGTCGGTTCGTCCATGATGAGAAAATTCGGTTGGGCGATCAAGACCAACAAAAGTTGCAGCCTTCGCTTTTCACCGCCGCTCAATTTGTCCACCTTGTCGTGCTGTTGTTTGGGTGGAAACAAAAAGCGTTGCAGGTAATCGCCGGCGGATACTTCTTTGCCCGAGGACAGGCGGATATGATCGGTCACTTCGCGGACCCTTTCCAGGACCGTCTGCCCGGGTTTGTACACCAAGGATTCTTGGCGGTAATAACCAACCACCGTTTGTTCGCCCCACTCCACGGAACCCCCGTCGGGCCGTAGATGCCCGGTCAATAAATTCAAAAAAGTGGTCTTGCCCAAACCGTTGCGGCCCACAACGCCGACCCGGTCCCCCTTCACAAAATTGTACGTGAATTCTTTGACCAAATTCCGATCGCCAAAGGACTTGGTCAGGTAAGAAATCTCCAGAACCTTGCCACCCAGCGGGCGGCCCACCCCGTCGAGTTCCAGGCGACCTTGAACTTCGCGTTTGGAGGCCTCGTTGCTGACCTTGTAAAATTGTTCGGTGCGGGCTTTGGACTTGGTACCACGGGCTTTGGGCTGCCGGCGCATCCATTCCAATTCTTTGCGTAACCAGGCCCGGGTTTTTTGGGCATCGGCGGTCTGGATTTGTTCGCGGGTTTCTTTGTTTTCCAAAAAAGTGGCGTAATCGCCTTGGTGGAAATACAATTTGCCTTGTTCCAATTCCAGCATACCGTTGCAGACCGATTCCAAAAAATACCGATCGTG
>RFPG01000089.1 GCA_009926245.1 Sphingobacteriia bacterium
CCGCTCAGAGCCCCTTCCAACGCAAAGGCATCGTTGTTCAATAGCAAGACCCCCTCTACCGGCGCGGAACGCAGTTGGGCCAAACCTTGGTTGTTGGCGTGTGCAAAACCTTGGTTGGAACAACGCAAGGTCCGAATCCTTAAACCCAAATCATGGAAGGTTGGAGCATCCCCTTGGGGGCTATTATCCACCAAGACGACTTCCAGGTCTATTCCGCTTTGGTTTTGAAGGTTTTTCAGACAGCGCAAGGTCAAAACAGGCTGACCAAAGTGAACTACAATCACCCCCAAGGAAGGAACTCGATCAACCATCATCTCCTCCATATGCTAATTAGATCCTTTTAGGAACGCCTTTGGGCCGTAACAAACCATTGATGGGTGAGAAAGTCATCGGCCCATCCCAGGCTGAGACGGCTGAACAGGGGTCGAAAACGGGGCCCTTGCTGGTAATGCATGGCCGGCACCACTTGGATTTGTTCGTATTGGGATGGATCGGGTAAACCCTTCGCATTTCGTCGCGCAAAAAATCTCAAATGTGTTTGATCCAAAATACCGTCGGGTGTATAACCAAAATCCCCCCGCACTGCAATCTTCCATAACACGGAGATTTCCCGAATATTGGGAATAGAAATGAGCAAATGTCCACCGGGTTTGAGGTAAAAAGACCAATTTCGTAACACATCCCAGGGTTCCGCCAAATGTTCCAAAACATCCGGACATAACAACACATCAAAGGATTTGCATTTCAATGAAGGAATGCCCTTGGAAAGATCGCAGATATGGAATTCATCCAATACTTGGTTTTGTTGAACGGTACCATCCAGGTTCATGAGTTCAACACCGGCCACGTAGGCCGCTTTTCCAACCGTTTTGGCATGGGCCAATGTATAACCTCCCCCGGCTCCCAATTCAAGGATGCTTTTTCCTTCCACCGATCCCAGGCATCGCAGAACATCCATGCGGGCATGTTCAAAATAATCCGAAGGTTTGTTGAGGTACGATTCCATGGGATGACTTCAGGTTGGTTTCAAAATGCATTCATTAAAGAAGGTCAAGGTCTGCATTCGAATGAAGTCCTGGATCCGTCCTTTGAATTTTTTTCCATAACACAATGGTCACGATCGCATTGATCGCCATTCCAATCGCGTAAGCGGTCACCGAGGCCTCCCAACCGTAGCGGGGTGTTGCCCAAAAAACACCGAACACATACAGGGATTGAAAGCTCAGATCAATCAGCATCAGCCAGCGGGCTTTTTTTCGAGCTAGCATGGCATTATGAAGCCCCCATACACCCGCCTTGATGACATCGGTGGCCAGGTGCAACGGAAGGACCAAGAGCATGGGACTGAAGGCTTGGCTGAACAAAAAAGTGATGGCTCGATCGCCTAAGAGCAGGACCACCAAAGCATAGATCCCCACCAAAGCAGACGATCCCAAAGCCGCCTGAAGGGAGAGCCGGGTATAGGTTGGACGGTCTTTGGCCTGGCTAAGAGCTGGCAAAAAATGAGAAGTCATCAAGGTTGAAATCACCGGAACCCATAGATTCCCAATGCGTTGTACACCTTCCCACCAGCCCGCTGTTTCCGCCGAAAATTCGGCCAGCAACTGCGATCGGATCAGAACCAGGACCACCTGGGTCATCCCCACCGAGTAGAGGGCCATCCCGACCAGGGGCCACATCGGTGAACGCAAAAAAGTCCGTTGGGTCCCATAGCGCCACGCCTGCAGCCACCATTCACCCAAGCGGGGTTTTAGATGCAGGTAGGCATAGACGGCCGGAGGGATTTGGGCCAAGGCCAGGCCCAAACATGCGCCCATCAAGCCCCATTGATATCCCAGGATCCCAAAGAGCAAAACCGTGCTACTGGTTTGTGCCATGTTTAGGAGGGCATTCCGACGATAATGTCGCTCCGAAGCGGCTTGGGCCAGGGCCCCGGCCCAAAAAGCAGATCCCAAGACGGTTATTGGTAGAAGGATGGCCAGCCATAGCGGGAAATCACCACCCAAAACCGGGGCCAACAGCCAGGGCAAAAGGGCCCACCAAAGCAGGGCCACCCCCAAACTCAGGATCATACCCAGGGCGAGGCCCTTCCGGAGGTACGATTCTTCGTCGCGACTTTCGGCTTTTTGCTGGCTCATGCCCTGAATAAGGGCGTTATGAACCGCGGCTCCGCCCGCATTTTGTTGCAAATACAACAAATTCTGGAATTGCCCAATCAAGGCCAATCCGGCAGGACCGAACCAAAGGGCCATGAGTTTGCCGACCCCGTAGAGTCCGGTAAGCTTAAAAGCCGATTGAAGGATAGACCAGCCCAGGGCTTTTTGGATGGGTTCGGAGGGTCGACGCAGGGCCATGCAGGGTTGGGTCAAAGGTAATCCAAGCGGTCAGCATCCTAAACCAAAGGCTTGCACCAAGCCTTCCTTAACCTGTGCTTTAAATTTTGTTCACGTCAAGTTGATTTGGGCTTTATAAACCCATAATCCAGCCCTGGCATTTTTGAAAAAAAATTTGTAATGAAAAAATCCTTTTTCTTGCTGTTGGGCTTGATCGCCTTGTTGAGTTTACCGGGTCGAGCCGGGGCCCAAGGTCTTGCTCTGGGCCAAGTGTCCGGTTTGGTCGGTGATACCGTGCTCGTACCCGTGACCGTTACAGGCTCGGGTTCCTTGGTGGTATCCGCCATGACCCTGGGAGTCAATTACGACTCCACGCGCCTTCGTTGTTTGTCTTCGTTGGTCGATGTACAACCCGCCGTAACAACGGCGAATTTACTCACCAATTGTGGTTTCTTTTCGGGGACTGGCAGCGCGCTCAATGCCTCTGCTTCGCAGTTCCGCTTGTCGTGGTACGATTTGAACCCCGCCACCATCTCAGGGACCTTGTTCAAAGTACGATTCGTCATCCTACGATCAGGAACCGCTTCCTTGTCTTGGGATTTGGCGACACCGGGCTTGACCGAATTGGGGGATGCCGATGGACTTCCTTTGCCAGGTCTCACCTTTGCAAACGGTTCAGTGCAGGCGATTTCATTCCCATCTGTTTCGTTGGGCAATATTGCCGGACGTGTGGGTGATACGGTATCTGTTCCGGTCAATGTTATGATGGACCCTTCCTTTACCGTTGGTGCTATTTCGTTGGCTATCAACTACGATAGCACTCGCTTGCGCTGTGCAGGATTGCCAACATCTATCAACCCAGCGCTAAGCAGTTCACTTATTGGTAACTGCGGATACTTTAACAATCTGGGTGCGAATTTTACGGACAGCGGTTCCCAGTTTCGGGCCGGTTGGTTTGACGCCAACGCCATCAATGTGAATGGATTGCTTTTTAATATGCGTTTTGTTGTTTTGCAAAGCGGTCCTACCTCTTTGTCCTTTGATCTCGCCACCGCCGGTAACTGCGAATTGGCCGATAGCAATGCGGCCCCGTTGAGCAATGTTACCTACACGGGTGGGGTCGTGACCGGTCATTTGGGCACGATTTCCTTTGGGTCCCGATTCAAGACGGTTGCCGAAAACGGGAGCGGCGCTTTTATTCCAGTGACCCTCACCAATGTGTCGAGCCTGCCTGCCAACGGTTCATTCCGTATTTCCTTGCTCAGCACTTGGAGCAACGGAACCACTGCTGATCTCAGCGGATGGCAAACCCAACGTATTCAAGTTACCAACAGCCCTACGGCCATCCAAATCCCGTTGACCATCAACAACGACGTGTTGGTAGAGGATGACGAGTATTTGGTTTTCAAAATCGATAGCTTGGAGGGTTTGACCCTTAGCGGGGCCGACTTTTTTACCTATTATATCACCGATGACGACCGACAGGCCCCTGTTTCCAGTGGCGCCGTTCAAATGACCCAGCTAGCCAGCTTTGATCCCACACCTGGTCTTGCGGCCACGACCGAAGTGGTCGTTTACGATCCAATGAGCAAAAGAGCTTTCTTGAGTTCAGGCGTTCAACGTCGCTTTGATATGGTTTCGTTGGCGAATCCTTCCGCCCCGGTCACCTTGGGCTCGGTAAGTATGCAGCCTTACGGCGGAATTACGGGTTTGGCCGTCAAACCCGGTTTGTTGGCCGTTGCCAGTCCGGATTCGATCGAACAGAACCCAGGACGCGTGATCTTCTTTGATACGTTGGGCAATTACAAAGGCCAAGTAACGGTCGGCGCTCTGCCCGATATGATCACCTTTACTCCCGACGGAAAGTATTTGCTCACCGCCAATGAAGGCCAGCCCAATTCTGACTTTTCGAACGACCCCGAAGGATCGGTAAGTATCATCGATGTGCAGGACACCAATTATGTCCAATCCGATGTAACAACCTTGAATTTTACGGGTTTTAATGCCATTAGCGCATCTTTGATGGCGTCGGGTGTTCGCAAAGGTTCAACCATCGGAACCTTGTCTCAAAACCTTGAGCCAGAATATATTACCGTATCTTCGGACAATACCAAAGCCTGGGTAACACTGCAGGAAAACAATTCCATCGCTCATTTGGATTTGGTTAACAAAATTGTGACCAACATTACTCCTATGGGTATGAAAAACCATCAGACAGCTCAGAACGGTTTCGATGCTTCGGATAACAACGGGGTGGTTTTGATGACGAACTGGCCGGTGAAATCGTTCTATATGCCGGATGCTATTGGTAATTTTACGGTCGGTAACACAACCTATTTGGTAACCGCCAACGAAGGGGATGAGCGGGAGTACGCTGTGCTGAACGAGCGCACCACGGTTGGAGTGGTCAGTCTGGATGCCACGCGCTTCCCCAATGGGGCGATGCTCAAGGAAAGTCATGCTTTGGGACGCCTACGAATCACCAACCAAAGCGGTGACTTGGACGGGGACGGCGATTACGACGAATTGCACATGGTGGGCCCGCGTTCCTTTGCGATTTACAATGCCGCCACCGGTGCCCAGGTTTACGAATCCAAAAACCTGATTGAATCCATTGTATTGGCAGACCCAACGTGGGGTCCTTTCTTCAACGCTGATAGCGAAAGCAATACACTCAAAAACCGCAGCCGCTCCAAAGGTCCGGAGCCGGAGGGTGTTGCCGTTGGCAAAATCGGCTCGCGTACCTTCGCCTTCATCGCTTTGGAGCGTGTTGGTGGTGTGATGGCCTTTGAGGTCACCAACCCATCCACTCCGGTCTTTAGTGGTTATTTGAATACCCGCACAACAACAGGCTTGGCCGGCGATCGCGGTGCCGAAGTGATTCAGTTCTTGGGTCACGATCAGAGCCCCAACGGAAAGCCTATGCTCTTGGTTGCCAACGAAATCAGTGGAACCTTGGCCTTGTACGAAGTTGGAATGGGCTTTAACCTACTCAGCGGTCGATTGACCTACGCCAATGCCCAGGCGACGGCCTTGGTAGGAGACACCCTGCGCTTGGTGAACAACAACGGTCAGGTGATTGCCACGACGACCACAGGAACCGATGGACGTTTTAGCTTGGAAAATTTTGCGGCCGGTACCTACCAAGTCAAAGGCAATGCAAGCCGCGCCTGGGGTGGGGTGAATGCCACCGATGCCCTCGAAGCCCGTCGTATTTATCAGGGTTTGTTGAATCCGACGCCCATTGTGGCCCTTGCCGCCGATGTGAATGTGTCAAACTTGGTGAATAACACGGACGCTTTGATGATTATCCGCCGCTCCAACGGTTCACTGAACGCTTTCCCTTCAGGAAATTGGCAGTACAGCAGCGGCACCTTGGACTTTAGTACCGGTCGCCTACTCAATGCCTCGGTGACGGGCCTAGCTTCGGGGGATGTGAACGCTTCGTACTTCGGTAGTCCTTCCGGTCGCCTTGCCCTGCCTCGTTTGCTTCCTTCGAGCCATGCCATTGCTTTGG
>RFPG01000090.1 GCA_009926245.1 Sphingobacteriia bacterium
AGGTCCGGCCTTTGGAGCCTCCTTGTTTGGTGAAATACGATACCGTCAGGGGAATCATCGGGAAAACACAGGGCGTTAGCAGGGCCAAGAGCCCTCCTGCAAATCCGGCCAGCAACAAGGTCCACCAACCGGAGCCTTCTTTGGGGTTTTGGGAAGGGGTGGAGGGGTTTTTCTCCCGGATTTCCCCTTGGTTCGTGGATCCATTCGCCGAAAGGTTTCCTTGGGCGCTGGTATCATTGGATGGATTCTCTGCCAACGTGTCCGGTAGGTTTCCGGATGGGTCGTTGGTCCGATCGGTATAGCCCTCTAGTTTCCAGCGGAGGCTGCGTTCCTGCGGGGCCAGGCATTGCCGGTCATCGCAGGCCATGTAGTGGACCGTGCCGGTGATTTCAACCATGGCGCGGTACACCCGTACATCCTGGGCAAAACGAGCTTTTCCCTCAAACGAACGAACCACGAGCCCATCAAAAAGAGGGGCGGCTTCCTCGTGTACTTTGCTGAGCTCCTGCACCTGGCCGATTCGACGGATCCCGGCCGGCAAGCGCAGTTGAAAGACCGTGGGTTCGGGCCCAAATTGATCCGGGCCGAATTTCATAAATTGAGAATACAAATGCCAGCCCTCGTCGATTTGGGCATCCATCACCAAACGAGCGGTGCTATCGTTTACCCGCGTGACGGAGGTGGTCCATCGAACCGGGTCCAGCATCTGGGCCGAAACAAGCCCGCTACAGGTCGCCCAAAAAAGGAGGACCCAAAGCCCCAACCCCTTGCCGCGCAAGGAATTCAGAATCGTTTGTTGATTGGTCAATCGTTTGGTTTTTAATGCGATAAACAAGGGAGTTGGTTTACATATCCCAATGACCGAATTCCACGACTTCCACCAAATTGCCGTCGGGATCTTCCATTCGAAAAAAACGTTTATTGTTGTCGTACTGACCTTCGGATAACATTTTGTATTCACTATCCCGTACTTCGTCGAGGTTGTTATCGAATTCACCGGGCGAAGCTTCGATGGACAGAAACTGATTCATGAATTCAGCGGCCGAACCGCCCGGAAATTCTTCCCCGCTTTTGAGCTGGTGGCAATAGAGCAGGTTGGAGCCGGCGTTAAAGATGGCGTGTTTGTCCTTGATATACGAGAGAACCGGAAATCCGCAGAGGTCTTGATAAAACGACAGACTTTTGCGGAGATTGCGGGATTTGAGGTGAATTTCGCGAATTCCTATAAATTGCATGATGAGTTGGATGAGCCTTCAGCAGTAAAGATAGGAAAGGTCAGTACTTTTGATAAAGCAAAAACACCCTTGGATGACAATGCGATGGCCTTTGGGAATCAAGATGATGGTTGGCCTGCTTTTGCTGGTGGCCCCGGTGGAAACCTGGGCCCAAGGCGGGGCCATTGACCGCTATGCGGCCGGTTCCAAACGCAACCCCCGGGCAGGTCGCTCGGGGTCCAGTGCCCGAATGGAGCGCACCCCTCGTCCTGAATTCATGCAGGAATTGACCACTGGTTTGTACTGGTACCAACCGACTGCCACCAGCCAGGGGCCCGGTTTGCTGCTTCAGGGATTTAATTACAGCCCTCGTTACGCGTTTTGGTCTCCCAACGACTTGATGTCGGTAACCGCGGGGTCCAATTTGGGACTGGCCCTGCAGTGGAGCAATTTTGGAAGCTTGTTCATGGTCAACGTTCCCCTGCTCTTGGAACTCAACTTGGGCCGAGGCAGCCTCGCAGATCGGGAGGATGCGGTGGGTTTCTTTGGGGGCCTGGGCCTGGAATACAATTTCATCAACAATTTTTGGCTGAATCAGGAAGTGGACGCCTTTGGGAATATCATTCGGGAATATCAGTCCAATCTAAATCAGTGGGGATTGATGTACAGCGCCGGGGCTCGGGTTTTGCTCGGTGGTCGTCCTTATGTTCTGCGATTTTCGCGGTCGCTGGGGGTCCCAAGTGAAAATGTACGGGTGACCCACGTGGGCCTGGGTACGAGTTTGTATTAACATTCCGCGGCGACTTTTGGAAATATCTATTGTTATCGTAAATTACAAGGTACCCGCGTACCTCTACCTCGCTTTGCAATCGTTGCAACGCTCGGTGGTTTATTTTGAGGAGGCCTATTCCCAAAGGGTGGGCCGCGCAGCGCCTCCTTTGGGGCCACATCCTGCCCCCGGTTTGGTCGAGGTTTTTGTGGTGGACAACCATTCGCAGGACAGCAGCGAACACCTTGTCACAACCCACTTTCCTTGGGTTCATTGGATAGGCAGCGATGAAAACCTGGGCTTTTCCAAGGCGAACAATCTCGCACTCAAGCAATCCCAAGGTCGTTATGCGGTGTTACAAAATCCCGATACCGTTTTGGCCGAAGATACCCTGTGGCTGTGTTGGTCTGCGATGGAGGAAGATCCCAAGGTGGGAGGTCTGGGTGTCAAGATGTTGGACGGGCGCGGGGTCTTTTTGAAGGAGTCCAAACGAGGATTTCCGGACCCGGCGGCGGCTCTCTACAAACTGACCGGGCTGTCTTCACTTTTTCCTCGTCATCCCCGATGGTCTGCCTATCATTTGGGTCATTTGGATCCCCGCGATAACCATCGAGTCTCCGTTCTTGCGGGGGCTTTTATGTGGGTTCGGGCTTCGGTAGCGGCTCAGATTGGTTGGCTTGATGAGCGCTATTTTATGTACGGTGAGGACATTGATTGGTCGTATCGAATCGTTCAGGCCGGTTACAGTAATCTATATTTGGCTCAAACCAGCATCGTTCATTTCAAAGGGGAGAGCACCCAAAAGCAGTCGATGCGTTATGTCCGTTTGTTTTACGGGGCGATGATGACTTTCTCGGAGCGGTATTACGATCGCTCTCGGTTTTTTTGGCTGCATTTGTTGTTAAGAGCGGGTATTGCGGGCAGGGCTTTTTTGTCTTTGCTGCGGCGTTGGTCGGAATGGCTTTTTCACCCGTTGCTGGATGCGATTGGCTTTGGTTTTATCATGTTATGGTTAACCTCTTTTTGGGAGCAATCGGTCAAAACCGGCGAAGGGTTGGTTTATCCTGACGAGTTTCGTTACCGGGTTTTGCCCGTTTATGTCCTGATATGGGTGCTTTCGTCGGTTCTCAACGGGGCCTACGAAAAACCGTACCGCCCTCACCGTTTGATCCGCGGCATGTTCATGGGCTCTCTTTTGATTGGCTTTGTTTACGCTTTTTTGCCATCGGATTGGCGTTTTTCGAGGGGAATCATCCTAGCAGGGGCCTCGCTGTGTCTGCTCTTCTCCCTGGCCTTGAAGGGGTTGGTGCGGACCCTGCTGTGGGGTGAAAAAAGTCAAAACCCCGATCACGGCGAGGGCCGGGTGGTGGGATACGGTGAAGAAAGTCATCTGGCGGTGGCTCGTCAACTTTTGCAGCGCACAGCGGGGTTGAGGTGGTTGGGATCGGTAGCACCGAAGGTGAATCAGGGCGAGGCGTTGGCTTCGGCCAAGCAATGGCCCGAATTGGTCAAGGTGCTCCAGCCCGATGAAGTGATATTGGACGCCCGCTCCTTGAGCTACAAGGAACTGATCGCGACGATGGAACAGTTAGCGGGTCGGGTTCCTTCGTTCAAATTTCTTCCCGAGGGATTGGACGTGCTGGTGGGGGCCGGGGAGGTCTGTTGGCCGGAGGGGGAAGGTCCGGGCCTGGAGGCCTTGCCTTTGCCGACGGCATCTTATCGAAGAGGACTGCGGGCGATGAACCTGTGCGCGGGCCTGGTCTTGTTCGTTTTGCAATGGGTGGCCCGCCCATGGCTTCGCAAGGATTTCCGCTCTTGGGCCTTGCCTTGGCAGCTCATGGGGAGTCGAACGCAGTGGATGGCCTACCAAGGAATGGGCTCTTCCAATTCCTTGTTTGATTTGGGGGACTTGCCACGCAGGGATGGCTTGGATTCTGATTTTGCTATCAGGGCCTGGATGCGTTTGCAATACGCAGGCAGTCCAAGTTGGGCCCTGTGGGCCTATGCCTTGGGTCGTTTTGGAAGGGGAAGTGGGACCGTGTGGTCCCGTGCCCAATAGAACGTAGGTTCTTGAAGGGCAGCGTCGGGTCGTTCGATTAATACGATGCCCGCACCATCCTCATCTTGCCTTTGGTATCGGTTCCCAAAAGAAGATAGGTATGGGCGTTTTCACGGAACAAGGAGTAGGGATAAACCTTGCCTTGATCGGTTGGATTTGCAAAGAGTTGGTGGTAATTGTAACGGCCGTTGGGGTCGATGTAGAGGAGGGTGCTGCGGCTTTCCTTGTGGTTTTCGTTGGTCAGTCCGCTTAGTTTGAAGTCCTTGCCACGGGTCTTGAGGTTGGCAGGTAGTTCGTTGTAAATGAGAATATGGTGGTCAGGGTGTACCATGGGGGCTACACCGTTGGGGCGGGGAAAATTCTTGCTGGCAAGGATTTGGTCCATGGCGATTTCATAGGATGTCTGCAGGCCTTTGGTCCAGGCACCGGAAACCATAAGGCCTCCCTGGTTGTATTGTGTTACAATGACTTTGTCTTCGGCCACTTCGTCGGCGCTGACACCGGCGGGGATTTCACGGTTGCTGCGTTCGATGTTTGCATGCAGGGTGAAACGGTCTTTGTCCAATTCAATCACCTGCATTCGAAGATCCATGACTTCTTTGAGAGGGCGCTTGGGATTCCCCGTGTCTTTGAATTTGCGGTTGTTGGTTTCGGCTGATTTACGGAATCCCAAGGGGATTTCGAAGGCATGGCGATGAGCTGGGATGCTGTCTTTGCCACCGAATTTTTGGAGGAGAATGCTCTGAGTGCCGGTCTTGGGGCTTAGACCCAAAGCCGATGAAACAACGGGCATGTTGGGATGGGTCGTTGACCAAAAAGCCTGAACACCATGGACATAAGGCATTTCATCGGATGCAATGGGGAGCTGAGTGTATTGGTTGCGGCTAAGGGAAACCTGCCATAATTGCAAAGTTCCTCCGCTGAAAGTGGCCGATTTGGCGTTGTTTTTGGCGACCGTTTGAAGGTCAAGTGTTAGGAGGGCTTCGGAACCATCCCTAAAGGTGGCTGATCGAAGGCGCGCTGCTTGGTTTTGGACCGGGAAATTGAGAATATGCTGGGATACCATTTCCAGTTCCGTGTCGTAGAGGCGGCAAATCAAACCGCTGATTTCTTGACCGAAGGTGGGGGCGGTATTGACCAAAACATAGAGGCGGTTCCCATCCAAAGAGGCGCCGGCCAAGGGGCGCAGAACTTGGTCGATGGATTTGCCATTGCCGTTGGCACGATGAACTTCCACCGGTCCTTTGAGGACCTCGCCGTCCACCGAAAGGTGCCAGAGGTTGTATTGATCTTGTTTGATGGCCTTGTTGTAACAATGCGTCAGGGCGATGACACGGTCTTCCAGTAACCAAGACTCTTGGAGACGGTGTACGAGTTTTTGGTCTTTGGCAAAGGAACCTTGGACGGTTTTGAGGGGCAAAAGGCTCTTGTCAAAATGAACCATTTGAAATTCTCCCGATCCAACCGGTCCCAAGACCAGGTAGGTTTCCCTGAATTTGCCAAGGATATGGGTTTGGCTGTTGTCCCATTTGGTCTGGGTGCTGGCGCCTACTTCCAGGGTGAGGGGTTGGGCAAAAACGACGGAACCAAGAACGGTCAAACCTGCTAGGACGAGGCCCAGGGTAAGTCCCCAAAAGCGTGAAATTGTCATTGGATAGGGCTTGAAAAGGAAGTTTTGAACGAGGGCAAAAATGGATAAAGGGCCAATATACGGCCTTATTGCCCATTTTTGCTTGGGCCACTTCGCATGAAAGGAGATCACCAGCTTCCGCTGGCGCCTCCCCCTCCGGACATT
>RFPG01000010.1 GCA_009926245.1 Sphingobacteriia bacterium
TGCGTGCCCATATTTTTCACCTTTTTCATACCCTCAAAACAGGCCGCAAGGTTTCGTATTGGTACGGGGGTCGCTCCAAGCGTGAGTTATTTTATGTGGATGAGTTTCGTGCCATCGAAAAAGAGTTTCCCAACTTCCGTTTTCATGTTGTCCTATCGGAGCCTCTACCCGAGGATAACTGGAAGGTATGCCAGGGTTTGGACGATCGGGACGGCGACGGATTTTTGGGCTTTGTCCACCAGTCTTTCATTGACAATTACCTCAGCAAGCACAAGGAACCGGAAGAAATCGAATTTTATTTCTGCGGTCCTCCCATGATGAATGCAGCCGTGTTGAAGATGTGCGATGATTGGGGTATACCCAAGGAACACGTCGCCTTTGATGATTTTGGGGGTTAATCGCCTGTTTTGTCTTGTTTGTAAACGTTTAATCCAGCTCCCATGAACATCCACGAGTACCAAGGCAAAGCCTTGTTGTCGCAATACGGTGTTACCGTTCAACGAGGAATTTTGGCCTCCACACCCGATGAGGCAGTTCAGGCTGCCAATGCGATGCAGGAACAAACGGGTACAAGTTGGTGGGTGGTCAAGGCCCAGGTTCATGCCGGGGGACGGGGCAAAGGAGGTGGAATCAAACTGGCCAAATCCATGGACCAAGTCCGTGATTTGAGCCAACAAATACTGGGTATGCAATTGGTGACCCCTCAAACGGGTGCCGCCGGTAAGACCGTTCATTCGGTTTTGATTGCGGAGGATGTTTATGCACCCGGGCCATCGCCTACGCAGGAGTTTTACTTATCCGTCTTGTTGGATAGGGCCAAAGGGGGTTTTGTGATGGTTTATTCTCCAGAAGGTGGAATGGACATCGAAGAGGTAGCCGAAAAGCATCCCGAGAAAATTTACCGCGAATGGATTGATCCAACCATTGGCTTTCAGGCCTACCAGGCCCGTCGTGTCGCCTTGAATCTCGGCCTCAAGGGAGGACAGGCCTTCAAACAAATGGTGTCCTTTTGTCAAAACCTGGTCAAAGCATTTGAGGGAACCGAGGCATCGTTGTTCGAAATCAATCCGGTCCTCAAAACTTCCGATGATCGAATCTTGGCCGTGGATGCCAAGGTGAACATTGATGACAATGCCTTGATGCGAATCCCTGCGATTGCAGCGATGCACGACCCGCGCGAAGAGGACCCAACCGAACTCAAGGCAGCCTCCTTTAATCTAAACTATGTTAAACTAGACGGCAACGTCGGTTGCATGGTGAACGGCGCCGGTTTGGCCATGGCAACCATGGATATGATTCAACTCAGTGGCGGTAGTCCTGCGAACTTTTTAGACGTAGGGGGAACGGCATCTGCGGAGCGCGTTGCTCAGGCTTTTAATATCATTCTGGAGGATCCCAATGTCCAGGCGATTTTGGTCAATATTTTTGGAGGAATTGTCCGTTGCGATCGTGTTGCTAACGGGATCGTGGAAGCTTGTCGCAGTCTGGGGGACCTTCGGGTTCCTTTGATTGTTCGTTTGCAGGGTACCAATGCGGTGGAAGCCAAGGCCCTTTTGGAGGCCTCCGGTCTCCCCATACGTGCTGCGGTGACCCTTGAGGATGCCGCCTCAGCCGTTGCAGCCGCTTTGGCGTAACGTTGCAAATCTGTTTTTTACCCTTAATTTGGCCGTAATGTGGCGATTTCAGAACCCTAACCGACTTTTGCGGTCCTTGTTTTCGCTTTTGGTTTGGGTTGTCGGGGACGACCATCGGAGCGAGCACGGACGTCAATGGTTTTTTTACGATCAAAAATGTTCCTGCTGGTCAATACCAATTGACAAGCACGTATTTGGGCTACGATACCGCTTCCGTGCCTGTTAAATTGAGTGCCGGAGCCACCCTCAGCTTCCGACTTTTACTCAACAAATCGTCCATCGGATTAAGGGAGGTGGAGGTTCTAGGTGCCAAACAGGAGCAATTGACCAATACCCGCGTTTCGGTAGAAACGGTGACCCCCAAACAAATTACCCAGGTCGTTTCGGTGGGTGGGGAGGCCGATATTGCCCAGTATTTGCAAGTCCTACCGGGGGTTGTTTTTACGGGTGACCAAGGCGGCCAATTGTACATCCGCGGTGGCTCACCGGTCATGAACAAGGTGATGCTGGATGGCATGCTCCTTTACAATCCCTTTCACTCCATTGGTCTGTATTCTGTATTTGAAACCGATCTGATCAAGAACGCCGAGGTCTTCACCGGGGCCTACAACGCCAATCATGGGGGACGTATTTCGGCGGTGATGGATGTAACAACCCGCGATGGCAATCAAAAACGACTATCAGGCAAAATAGGCGTAAGCCCCTTTCTCAGTCGTCTGGTTTTGGAAGGCCCGCTTTGGAAGTCCAAAAAGAATGAAGGCTCCACGCCCACCTTCATTTTTAGCGCCAAAGGTTCGTACTTGGACCAAACATCCAAGTCATTGTACTCTTATGCGGGCCCTCAGGGCCTTCCCTTCTCCTTTTTGGATATCTACGGCAAAACCACCTTCAAGTCCGATTCAGGTTCCAAGTTTTCCTTGTTTGGGTTTAACATGCGGGATCGGGCCAATTTTAGGGGAATCGCCGACGTGGATTGGGTTTCAACCGGAGCAGGCACTCAATTTGTGCTGATCCCCGAAGGCGCCGGAAATACAATTTCAGGTAACCTGGCCTACTCCAATTTTGTATCTGGTCAAACCGAAGCGGATGGAAGACCGCGTCGCTCCTCCATTACCGGTTTTAATGGAACGGTGGCCGTGACTCAGTATTTGAATTCAGGTCAGGCCCAATTTGGTTTTGACTTGGTGGGTCTTAGCACTGATTTTAATTTTACCAACTCCGTTGGCAAAATCATCCGTCAGCAAGAGAGTACCACCGAGCTGGCTGTTTTTGGTAAATACAACCTGGTCTTTGATAAGTGGGTTCTGGAACCTGGCCTACGGGCCCACTATTATTCAAGCCTTACCGAAATGTCGTTGGAGCCTCGCTTTAGCGCCAAGTACAATGCAAGGTCGGACCTCCGATTCAAAATTGCTGCGGGCAAATATTCCCAAAATCTTATCAGTGCCACCTCCGATCGGGATGTAGTGAACCTGTTTTTGGGCTTTTTGTCAGGCCCCGATAATTTGCCCAAAACCTTTGACGGCAAAGAAGTTACCTCTAGACTTCAAAAAGCCAACCATTTGGTGGGAGGCGTTGAAATTGATTTGGGTCCTCGGATTGAGATCAATGCCGAGACGTATATCAAACAATTTACACAGCTCACCAACATCAACCGAGACAAAATCTTTGATGATATCGAAGGGAATTTCGGAAAACCGGATGCGCTCAAGAAGGATTTCATCCTCGAAAGAGGTCAAGCCTATGGGTTTGATTTTCGTGTCAAGTACGATGTCAAGAGATTTTATCTATGGACCACCTACAGCTGGACCTACGTCGACCGTTTTGACGGAATTCGAACCTATAATCCTGTTTTTGACCGTCGTCATAACATCAATGTGGTTAGTAACTACACCTTTGGCAAGGAATTGCAGTGGGAGTTGTCAGGTCGTTGGAATTTGGGGACCGGGTTTCCATTTACCCAAACCCAAGGGTTTTACCCTCAAGTCGATTTCGGGGCCGGTGCAGGGACCGATTATATCAACCAGGGAGGGGAGTTGGGGGTTCTTTTTGCGGATTTCAACCAAGGCCGCTTACCAACCTATCATCGATTGGATTTGGCTCTGCGTTACCGCAAGGAATGGAACAACGACCGATCCATGGATATCAATTTTAGTTTAACCAACGCGTACGATCGTCGGAATATATTTTATTTTGATCGGATACGTTATACCAGGGTGGATCAACTTCCGATCTTGCCTGCTTTGGGTCTGGTTTTGCATTTTTGATGATTCGTTGGATCGATCCGATGCGTGTCAAGTGGATCGCCTCTAGTGCGGGATGGATTGCCCTGTTTCTCCTGGGATGCTTGAACGGGACCTTCGCCCAGGCTTGGGGCCCTCCAACGGAGGATCGCTGGTTTGGGGAAGAAGTCAAAACCTGGTCCCTCCGTCAAGAGCATGCCTTGGCCGGTCTGTTGTTACAGGCAACCGGGCCTCGTGCGGAAGTCAAAGACCTTGCTCAATGCCTGCATGCGGTTGCTCATCGTCGACCCGAAGCCGATCTTCTTTGCGAGCAATTCATGCTGAACAACCCGGGGCACCCGTCTTTGCCCACGGTACAGCTGGCCTATGCTACGTATTTGTTGCAAGAGGATCGGGTCTCAGAAGCCGATTTGTGCTTGGATTCTCTGAATTGGTACCGTCTGGATTGGTTTGAAGCCCAACATTACCATTATCTCAAGGGATTTCTGCGATGGCCCGTCGATACGATGGCGGCCGCAGCGCATTGGATGCAGGCGGCGGGATCGGAGGGTCCTTACGGGAACCCGGCCCGTTATTCTCTGTTGGTTCTTCGTCTGCGTCAGCAACAAGCAGAGGCGGTTCGCTCGCTGGTGTCTCAACTCGAAAAGGATTCGGTTTTTGGACCGCGTTGTGTTTACCCTTTGGCCTGGGCCCGGACTATGCAAGGAGATACCATGGGCGTCCTGCGCACCTTGGACAGTCTGCGTGGCGACCTGATTCAAAACCCGGATGCCAAAGGATTGATGCGTTTGGGTATGGGTTTGGCGTACCATGCGGCCCAGACGGAAGCCTATACTTCGTTTTGGAGGGCATCGGTGGCAACAGGTTACCGCCCGACGGTGGACGATACCTTGCGTTGGTGTTCGATGTTATCGTTGACCTCTTCCTGGGACACCATCTTAAGCCTGGTCAAGGGCCTTGAAAGCTGGCCTGATTCGGTGAAGTCCACGGCGTACGGTATCATGGGATGGGCTTGGTTGTCCAAGGCCGGCGATGCCGGGCCCGATCGCTACAAGGCCAGGGCCAGGTCCGCTTTTCAGCGCATAACCGAAAGAGAATTGGACGGTGAATGGAGAGAAAAGGCCTATTATCTCTATGCCAAATTGAGTTACGAAGTGGGGGAATCCCCCTCCAATTTTAGGGCCCTTGCTGCATTTCTGCTTCAATATCCGCAGAGCAGGCATCGCGAAGAAATAAGTGAATACTTGAGCGACTTGGCCATGCGTGCTCATCATTACCAGGAATCGCTCCGCATTTTGCGTTCGGTCTCCAACAAAACACCGCGTCTGCAGGGGTTGTTGCAAAGGCTTTATTACCAGCAAGGTTTGGCATGGTTTAATCAGCGACGCTATGTTGAATGCTTGCCTTATTTGGATTCGTCGTTGCTGTATCCGGTGGATTCCAACATTCGGGCGGCGACCTTGTTTTGGAAATCCGAATTGTACCACAAAGTGGGGGAATACAACCAGGCCCTTTTGTGGATGAAAAATTTCGTCGACTATGGATGTACGTCTCCCATTCTTCGGGAATGGGGTTGCCATGCCATGGCAGCTCATTATCAGCTGGGTCATCTGTCCTTCCGGCTGGAGCGCCCGGCCCAGGCCGTTCGGTATTTGAACCAGGCCGTCAAGGCAGGTCAGGAAATGGGCGCGCTCAACGAGGCCGAATCGGCGATGCACCGGGACGCGTACACCCGATTGGCCGATGCCTACCTCCGCGATGGACAAATCGAAGCCGCCATTCGTCAATTTAATTATTGCATTCACGATCTTCAACGGGATGTCGACTATGCTCGATACCAGTTGGCCATTTGTTACGGAATCCAACGCAACAACGAACGGAAGCGGCAGGAATTAAGCGCGCTTGTTCTTCAAGAACCTCCATCGGATTATCGCATGTATGCGCTGATGGAATTGGCGATGACTTCCTATCAGGAATTTTCCTTTGATTCCGCTTTGGTTTGCATCGACCTCCTGCGACGTGGATACCCTCGGCATCGTTTGGCCTTTGTCGCCATGAACCTTCAGGGTTCGGTCTATCTTGAACAAGAAAAGGACAGCCTGGCCATGTCGGTTTTTGAAGAGGTGATTCGCGAGGCCGCTGGCTTGCCCGAAGCCAAGGACGCCCTCTTTGAATTGCGCCAATGGTGTATTCGTAACAACCGTCCTCAGAAGTACTTGGATATCGCGGGCTCCAACGGTTTGTTGGCATTGCAGGACGACCCAAGGGATTCCATACTATACGAATCGGCCCAATACAGCCTGGATGCGGGTAAGTTTTTTGAAGCCTTGGCATCGTATACCCAATACTTGCAGGAGTATCCCGGGGGGTCTTTCAAAGCCAATGCCTTGTATTATCGCTCGGTGGCTGCTGAAAAGGTCGGGGACCCCGCCATGCTGCGTCAAGATTTGGAAGCCTTGCTGGCCATGCCTCAGAACCTCTTCACCGAGCGTGCCATGCTCAAGTTAGCCCTGGTTTATACAGGCACCAAGAACCTCCGTGGATCCGCAGAGGTTTACCGCAAATTGTTGGCGGGTACCTTCTCGCAATCCTCTCGCTTGGAGGCCGTGATGGGCTTGATTCGGGTGAGTACCCTGCTCAAGGATTATTCAAACGTGGATTCGCTGGTGCGGCGGCACAGTGCAGGTCCCGAATGGGGGCGCAACGACCAAGACGAGATGCAATGGCATGCCGCCAATGCCTCCCGTTACCGTGGTCAAGCAACGGCCGCCCAACGTATGCTGAGGCGATTGGCCGATTCATCTTCGACGGAATGGGCGGCTCGATCCCTCTATGACTTGGCATCCATGGCCTACGAGCGAAAGGATTATACCGTTTCCCAGGATCTGTTGTTTGACCTCACCGACCGCTGGCCTCAGTTCAGCGAATGGTATGGAAAAGGCCTGCTGCTCTTGGCTGAAAACCTCTACGCTATCAAAGAAAAGGAGCAAGCTGTGGCGGTCCTTCGGAACCTCATTGAAGGTAGGGAACCCGATGAATGGACTCGTTTGGCCGAAAACCGTATCAAAGAATGGCAACCGTAAAATCTATACGTTGGTGGCTCTGCTTGATTCCGGCCCTGATGGGGGGAGGCGTCGTCATGGCCCAAGACTCCTTGCTCACCGGAAGCCCGGTTCGCATCATTCGTTCGTACGATCCGCATCTTCCGGAATGGTTTCGTTATAACACCGATCCCATCCCTCTGCGAGAGGAAGGAAAAATCAAGGATTTGACCTATGTTAGGGATACCCTCGATCGCTTCCCGGATGGGTCCTTGACCTACGAGCCCCATGGACTCAAGGCCTCCTTTGAATCCCGACCGCCGATCGAAAAAAATCATCGTCAGTGGACCATCGGGGCCTGGCCCTGGCAGCGTGGTTATGCGGGTTGGTCCGGCTCAGGTCCGATCAAGGTGGCGTCCAAATCTTGGCATTGGTTGGCATCGGTCCAGGCAGCGGCCGGTCCTATGGGGCAGTCATCGTCTGAACTCGTTCCCCGAACGCGGGCTTTTTTGCCTTCGTTTTGGATGGAAAGCGCCCCCCAGCCCAACGGTCAACGTTGGTCGTTGGAGACCAGGCTTCGCTCCATGCAGGTCTCTTTGGAGGATCAAACCTCCCCGTACTTGCATTTCTGGTTGAAGCCTACTTGGGAGCAAGAAAAGGAAAACCAACGTGTGGAGGGCCTGATGACTTTGAACAAAGTGAACCTGCATGGGTATTCGGGGGGGAATGGATTGGGCGAATGGGGCATGGACGCATCGCACCGTTCAACGATTCGGTTTGAGAACTGGACCCTCCAAGGGAATGTATCGTTCGCAGGGGCTTTGTGGAACACGGATGAAATGAGCGGGACTCGTCAACAAGGAACCTTGGGACTCTCCTTGCAAAAGGGTGGAGAACGTACGCGGTGGAGCGTGTCTCCCACGTTGGCCTTTCTAAGCGATGACCTGCAATCGCGTTGGGTTTTATTACCTGATGTGATCGTGGAGCGCTCGCTGGGTGCTTCGGGGCTTTCGGGGCTTTTGGAAGCAGGCGTGGTCTCCGGGATTCAACAAGCGTCGCTGTACGATTGGACTGGACGATACCCCACTCTTTTTCGAGTGAATTCCTACGGCGCGGCGGTCAATCGTTACGAAGGCTTTGTCCGATGGAGGCATGGGCTTCTCAAGTCCTGGCAAGGGGAGCATCGTTTGGCGATGGGTCGTTGGGATCACCTTCGGTTTTTTGAGGCCGATCACCGCGAAGCGTTTGGGGTTCGTTCCTTGCATCTTGCGTCGGCTCATCGTTGGGATTTGAACAGTTCTTGGACCTATTCGACCGCTAGCGGTGTACGCATGACTTGGCAATGGGGGGTCCAAGGTTTGCTGTTGGAGGGTCAATCAAGGCCCCTTCCTGGCTTGCAACCCAGCGCGTATGCCGGATTGAAGTTGAAAGGCCCTGCAGGCAAGGGTTGGAAATGGCGTGGTGAGGGGATGATCTACGGGTTGGGTGCCGACTTGGCTTCAACCGCTCCTGTCAAGCGCCCTTGGTCCATGGACCTGGCTTTGGACAAAAATGTCGGAAATATCGGGGTGTGGTCCTTGGTCTTCCGGCAGCGACAGGGTCCTCTGGTGTTTCGGTGGGCCGAAGAATTGTACGGTGGTTCCCTCTTGCAATTGGAATGGAGAAAGCAACTTTGATGTAAATTTGAGCATGCCCCTCCCGCTGCCCTTGGATCAAGAACGTTTGCGATGCATTCGCAGCTCTGCCAACCTTGTTGGCTTTGGCCAAGTCGTTTACACCGTGGAAGGCGCTCGCTGGCAGGCCTCCGAATCCCGTCTGCGGCCACCCCGCTATCACTGGCTTTTTGTACCCCAGGAAGTTCCTTCGACGGTTTCCTCAGAAGACCTGCAATTGACTGAACCCCTTCGTTCGGCCCTTGAATTGGTCGTTCGCCAAGGAGGGTCTGTTCATGTCGAAGGTTGGGGACTCCTACGCAAGGTGGATCAGGGGGTGGAATTGATGGCCGACCCCGGCCCATTGTCCGATGATCATCCGCATTACGGCTGGCTTCCCATGCCTTGGACCCACCGCTTGGTCTCCTCGGTCCGGTCTTCAACCCCTGCTCATTCCCGGTCGACCCGTACGGTCTGGGTCTATGCTTTCGCATGGTTGGCCCTGGTGGGATTGAGTCGAATTGCTTTGGTGGTTGATGGGACGGAACCATCCAACGGACAGCGTCTGGCCTGGGCCGGTTACCTCAACGATGGTTCTTTGAACGTTCCCTTCACCCGTTCCACCGATCCCTTTGATCCTTGTTTGCGGCAAGCAACGCTGATGTCACCGATTGAAAAGCCAGGCGTGGCCTTGTATCCCACCTCTTGGCCGGTGCACCGGGTGGTGGTGGGGCTTTATTCCCAAAAGCCCTTGGCAGAGGCCAAGTTGACCGAGCTCCGTGGACTCGGTTATTCCGTTCGTTTAACCCCTCGATGGGCCCATGGTCGTTGGTTAACGGCCGTTTGCTTGGAATACCGCGGCCTGTATATCCAAGATTTCCTACAGGAAGTCCGCTCGAACGTGGTATCCGAGGCCTGGATTTGGCCCGAAGCGGTTTAATCGCCCATGGTACTGGGTCAACCGTCGGCATTGTGGGGGCTGACCCTTTGTCTTGTCCCCCTGTACATCCATTTTTTTGGCTTCCGTTTGCGTCAAAAGGCCTGGTTTACCCGGCTAGATTGGCTATTGCAGCAACAAATCCCGGTCCGCCGACGGGAAAGGCTGTGGAAGATCTTGTTGCTCATCCTTCGTTTGTTGGCGATTTTGGCCATGGTGCTCGCATTTGCCGAACCCCGTTGGGGTGATACTGCCGGTTCATCCGGTTCTGGTCCAAGGCACTTAATTTATTTGGACAACAGTCCCAGCATGCAGATGGAAGGCGATGAAGGGTTGCTTCTCGAATTGGCCAAACAATCCATTCGCAACTTGCTTGAAAAAAGTCCCAAGGACGCCCAATTTGCATTGATCACCAACGAACGGGCCCCTTTGCCCAGCGGTTGGCTGCCGGCCCATCGAATGGCTGAATGGTTGGACAGGGTTCAAGTGGTGGAACAACGACGGAGCGCAAGCGCGGTGCGGGATCAATTCCTTCGTCGAATCGAGCAAGAGGGTACTGCCGGTATGAGCCAAATCCAAACCTGGATTTTTTCGGACTTTCAAAAAAATCAAATGTCTTTTCCGGAACCGGCCTCTGGTTTCAAGGTGCATTTGAGACCAGTGCTCCATCGGTCTTTTTTTAATGCGGTGATTGATTCGGCCTGGCTGATCGAATCCACGGTTCGACCAGGCATGCGGAATCGTTTGGTATTCCGCACCCGCTTTTTTGGCGAATGGCCCAGCGGTTTGCTTTTGCAGGCCGAGCTTCGTTGGTTGAATCAACGCAAAAGCCTGATGAGCCTGCGCGATGAAGGCAGGGCCTTGCGATTGGATACCTTTGATTTTGTCCCGGGACCAGCGGAGGCCGGTCTGGTAACCTTGAGCTTGAACGATCCAGGTTACCCATTGGATAACACTTTTTTTGTTAGTCTGCCCATGCATCGGACCATTCGGGTTCTTCACCTCGTGAATGGGAAGCCGAACCCCTTTGTGCAATCGGTTTGGGCAACGGATACGTTGGTGCGATCGGAGGTATTCAATGTTATGAACAAGCCGGTTCCGAACCTGGATTCGGTGGATTTGCTGGTTGTGGAGGCATGGCCCGAGGAGGGTCAGTCCCTAGCCTTGGCCCAAATCAAGGAATGGGTGGGCAAAGGTGGAACGGTGGTTTTGCTCCCTGCTTCGGTTGCAGGAAAAATGGGGCCATTGCCTTCTCGAAATTGGGAAATGCCCGTCACGGAATCCTCGGTGATCAAGGGCTCGTTCCGGGTTCAAGGCGTCGAAGCATCGGCTGATTTCCTGGGTCAGGCCCTGACCCGAAGACCCCGGCCCGAAACCCTGCCAATCGTCCGCGGGTACCGGGTCGAAAAACCTCAAGCAGGCGATCGGGTCTTGATGGCCCTGAACAACGGCGATCCTCTGTTGTTGCAGGTGAACGAAGGGGAGGGGATCCAGTACCGATTTAGCATCCCGCTGACCGATGAGTGGTCTGATTTGGTTCGACACGATCTCTTTGTTCCGATCTGGTATCGCTTGGCGATGGCCTCGCTCAAGGCTCCTTCCTATACCGGGACCTTGGGCGGAGACCGGGAATGGGTCCTGCCTCTACCCGCCTCTTGGGGCGACCCGGGAGAATGGAAATGGAGGGCGTTGGATTCAAGCGGTTCGGAGCAAGGTACCTGGCGACCCTTGGTCCGGGTTGTCAACGGACGCTGCCTGCTACGGCCTTCAATGGAGCAGGCCAGGCCAGGCTTTTATCGATTGGATCCAGGTTCTGTTGAACCGGCAGGTCCTTGCTTTGCCCTTAACCGTGAACCTTTAGAATCCGACCTGCGGGGGATGAGCGAGGACGAGTTGCAGCGATTCTACCCCGATGCCTACCGGCGGACGGATGCCTTGGGAAAAGCTTGGAATTCCTGGAATGGACCCTTCGCAGCAGAGTCTTCCTTGACCCGGTGGTTAATCGGGGCTTGCTTGGTATTTTTGGGCTTAGAAGCAGCGCTGCTTGCGTGGCGCAAAGCATGAAAATTCTCCTCCAACAAGCCCGTTACCACGGCCCTCTGCCTGCTCACCTGCGGTCCAAAGCACCGAAGGGAGAGCGAGCTGATTTTTTGATTGAAGAAGGGGTTCTCACCAAGGTGGGTTCCGGCCTCAAAGCTCCCGGCGCCTTGGTGATCCAATCCAAGGACTTGCATTTGTCCCGAGGCTTGACGGATCTCTACGCTGATTTTGGTACCCCCGGTTATGAAAACCGTGAAACCTTGGAAAGTGGAAGCCTGGCGGCCTTGGCCGGAGGTTTTACCCGGGTTTTGTTGCAGCCCGACACCCGACCTGTCCTCCAAAGCGGAGGGGAGGTGACCGCCTTGCGCCTTCAGGCCCAGGGGCTACCCGTTGAGGTTCGCATTGCAGCGGCTTTAACCGAGGGCTTGTCCGGGGAAGCCTGCAGCGATATGTTGGATTTGAAACACCACGGTGCTGCCGCCTTTTCGAACGCCAACAAGGCGATTCCCGATGCCGGGACCATGCTTCGACTGTTGCAATACGGGGGAATGACCGGATTGCCGTTAATGGTTGTGCCCTGCGAATCTTCGTTGGGCCGAGGAGCCCAGGTTCACGAGAGCATGCATTCGGTCCAATGGGGCTTGACGGGATGGCCGGTGGTGGCCGAGACCATGGCCATCGATCGAGACCTGGCACTGATGGGTTATCTCAATGGCCCCGCCCACCTTCATTTTTCCAAAATTTCCAGTGCTGAATCCGTGGATAGGGTTCGTCAGGCCTTGGCCCGAGGGATTCGACTAAGTTGCGGTGTGGCGGCCCATCACTTGGTTTCCACCCAGGAGGATATCGAAGGATTCCGGACGGATTTCAAAGTGTACCCCCCCTTGCGCAGTTTCGCCGATCGCGCAGCCCTGGTGGAGGGCGTTTTGGATGGAACCATTTCTGTCATTTGTTCGGACCATCAACCCGGTGATAGCGAATCCAAGGACGTGGAGTTTCCGGCAGCTGCCTTTGGACAGGCCGGGATCCAACATGCCTTTTTGGCTGCATTGGAAGCCGGTTCCTTGTTGGATGCCCGTCGTCGAACGCGTTGGGTATCCCGCGTTGTCCATGCATTGACCGAAGGCCCTGAACGAATTTTGGGAATCCATGAGCAGGTGTTGGACTCCATGGAAAAGGGTCAGCCCAACGGGTGGGTGGTTTTTGACCCCGGCTACACATCGGGAGCGGCTGCTTCCAAGGCAGCCCCGCGCTACAGCCAGGGGGTGGCCCAAGCCTACCATAATACTCCCTTTAAGGGAACTTTGCTGGCGGTGGTCGGCCCTGGGCGAACCATGGTCGCCTCCGAACTTTAATCGAAACCAATGAAATCAACTACGACCGTCGAAGCGGCTCTTCGAGGATTGGTTCTGGGTTGCTGGCTATGCCATCAACACCAAGAGGGTCTCCCTGTTGATGGGCTCACCAGCCTCCAGCCAGATTCGGAATGGAAGGAGCGCTTGCAGCAAATACGGGGCTTGGTTCTGCCGAAGGACTCTGGTCTGCCCAGGGCCGTTGAGAATCTTGCCCAAATCCAGGCTTACCTGAACGATGCCAAGGCCTCCTCCTGGTTGGTAGGATCGGCCGGTGCCTTTTTGGTGGATCTCTTTATTTTGTCGCTTTTGACGGACGAAGGTGCGGAACAAAGTTGGGACGACTCGGCTTGGGATCAATTCGAAAACGCATGTGCTGGCTTGGGCACGGATCTTTTGCATCTGCTTCATTATGTTGACGAATGCAGGGAGGAGGGCGTTGCGCCGGGAATGGATGATTTTGTAGACTCCTTCGTGGTGAGTCCAGAATTGGAGGACCAAGAACACCTGATGGCCTACGAGGAAGTTCTCGCCTCCAGAGATCTGGTGCATGAGCCATGGTCGGAAATGTTGGCAGAATGCAGAGCCATGGCCCCCGAATCGGCGATAGAACCCGTTTTTACCGGACTTTTTGTTTTTTTACGGCAGGATTCCACCGACCAGGCGTGGTTGCGGGAGGTTTGGGGTTCCACGGAGGATCTCTCCGACTTTATGCCCCTATTGACATGCGCCCAGGCCTATACCACGAGCGCATCGATCCCCCAACACGGGCTCCTTTTTAGCGCAGGTTCTGGTTTGGTTGCGGCGGCCTCCTTCGGGTTGGTCGTGTGGCTGCTGGGTACCTTGAGTCCTGTTTTTTGGAAC
>RFPG01000091.1 GCA_009926245.1 Sphingobacteriia bacterium
CATTTTGTACTTGGAAGCATCTCGCTTGGCCGAGCTTGAATCTCATCCGGCGATTGAAACCAAAGGCTCGCCCAAAACAGTACCTGGCTGGTTGCTGTGGCTCTGGCAACATCGACACGGTGGGGCGCGGGACTGCGCTCAACTGGCAAGACCTGACGCTCCACTTCAAAATCCTGCCTTGCCGGTGGTCGCCTTGTTGGAAACCAACCATCGTTACGAACGCCTATCGGATGCCTTGAAGGAAGGCCATACCCTGGTTTTGGAATGGCAGGGCAAAGGCACGGCCAAAACAATGCGCATTCGCACCAAAACTTTGGATAAAACTTGGGTAGAAACCTCGGATCAGGCCGATTTACTCAAATCCATTCGATCGGCCCTGCGACAATGCTCCCAAGCCTCCAAGGCCATCAAGCGCCAACAGCGAGTGCAGGCATCAAAACTCAGTGAGGAACAAATTGTTCAGCAATTTTGCCGTTGCATTGACGAACACTATGCCGACAATCGTATCAACATACCCCATTTGGCACGGTTATGCGGAGTCAGCAATGTACGCTTACAACAAGTTTGTCAGCAGCATTTGGGCCAAGGTCCCAAGGCCTATTTAGTTCAGCAACGTATCAACAAGGCTACGGATCTTATCCGAAATTGGCCCGAAAACCGGCGTTGCATCTTATCCAAAATCGCTGAAAAGGCCGGATTTTCATCGCCATCGTACTTTTCGGCGCTATTTATGGCCTACACAGGCCAAACGCCCACCGAATTCAGGCATCAGCACCTCCAAAACAAAGAACTTTAGAATCCCCTTCAAGCAGCGCTTAGCGGACTTGATCGCCGGGGGCCGTCCCCGCGCCCTGCGGTCCGACCAAAATCAGTTTGCCATCGCTGTTTTGGGCTAACAAAAGCATGCCCCTGGACTCGACACCGCGGATTTTGCGGGGAGCAAGGTTGGTCAGCATAAGAACCTGGCAGCCCTTGAGCTCATCGGGGGCAAAGTGTTGAGCGATGCCCGAAACCACGGTCCGTTGCTCACTGCCCAGATCAACGCGTATCTCCAATAGCTTATCAGCACCGGCCACGGGCTTGGCATCGAGAATCTCGACCAAGCGCAAATCCATGGCCGCAAAATCCTCAAAGGCAACCATCGCTGGTTCTTGGGATGGTTGAACCTTCCCCGATTCGGTCGTAGCCTGAGAGGGTGTACCGGTCTGCGGTGAGGCTAGGGGCGATGCCGGCAATGATGTCTGTGATGATGCCTGTGATTCAATCGAATTGGATTCCATGGCTTGAAGTTTGGCAAGACGCTCTTGGATCGTTGCGTCTTCGATGGGTGTAAATAGCAGCGTTGGAGGAGCCATTGGATGGCCCGTTTGCAGATAAACATCCTTGGCGAGCCCCTGCCACCAAGCCATCCGTTGATCCTCCGAAGGAACCCAATGGAGCTGGGCCGAAAGTCGTTTGGCTGCATGCGGCAAGAAGGGCTCCAAAGCAATGCACAATTCGGCTGCCACTTCGGCGCCGGTACGTAGAACGCTCAGGGCCGCTTGGGGATCCGTTTTGAGTAATTTCCAAGGCTCTGTTTCTGCCAAGTAACGATTCCCCAGGCGCGATAGGTGAATCACGCCAGCCAGGGCCTCCCGTAATCTGAACTGCTCCATGGCTTCTAGAATTTCGGACCGCGTTAGGACCAAACCCTCGTGAAGGATTTGTGCAGCCGACCCAGGCTCCGTGGCCTGCATTTCCGGCAGGGGGCCGCAGCGACCTTCGTTCAATTTGTGGGTTAAAACCACCACCCGATTAATAAAATTCCCAAGGATTGCGACCAATTCCGAATTGACTCGGATTTGAAAATCCTGCCAAGAAAAATCGGCGTCTTTGGTTTCCGGCAAATTCGCCAAAAGGGTGTAACGCAATTCATCTTCACGTCCACTCATTTCTTGGAGGTACTCGTGCAACCAAACGGCCCATCCACGGGATGTTGAAATCTTGCGACCTTCGAGGTTGAGAAACTCATTCGCCGGAACCTGCCAAGGCAACACATAGGAACCGTGAGCCGCCAGCATCATTGGGAAAATCAACGTATGAAATACAATGTTATCTTTTCCAATAAAATGAATCAAGCGGGTATCCGGGTTTTTCCAATAATCTTCCCAACGATCCGGTTCGCCTTGGGATTCAAAGTACTCGCGGGTCGCAGAAATATACCCAATGGGAGCATCAAACCAGACATAAAGTACCTTTCCCTCAGCACCTTGCAAAGGAACAGGTACGCCCCAATCCAAATCCCTGGTCATGCTTCGGGGCTGCAGGCCTTGCTGAACCCAGGACATAAATTGACCACGAACATTGGATTTCCAACCCTGAATTCGTTGGGTGTATTCAACAAAGGTGGGATGTTGCAACAATTCATCCATGGGAAGAAACCAATTGTTGGTTTCTCGGATGACTGGTTCCGTCCCGCTAAGAACCGAACGTGGTTGCAACAATTCATCCGGACTGAGGGAAGTCCCGCATTTCTCGCATTGATCACCGTACGCCCCGTCAAATGCACAATGGGGGCAGGTTCCAACAATGTAGCGATCAGCCAAAAATTGCTGAGCGGCGTTATCGTAAAATTGTCGGGTGACCTCCTCCCGCAAAAACCCGCCACGATGCAAGACCTCAAAAAAAGCCGTGGCCTCCCGGTGATGAGCGGCTCCCGATGTCCTCGAAAAATGGGTGAATTCCACCCCGATGCCCTTGAGCGCATCGCGAATAAGGACATGGTTCCGGTCCACCAAATCCCGGGGGTGCACCCCTTCTTTGCGGGCCTGCAGTGTGATGGCTACTCCGTGTTCATCCGTACCGCAGATTAAGATGACATCCTCCCCCTTGGCACGCAGGTAACGGTGGTAAACATCGGCAGGCAGGTAACATCCAGCCAAATGGCCAATATGAACAGGCCCGTTGGCGTAGGGAAGAGCGGCGGTTAACAGATAGCGGGGCACCTTGCAAAAGTAGGACTTAGGAGCAGGCTTAACAAACCTCCAGCCCCTAACCCTGTTGTAATTTGGCAGCCATGCAGGAAATTCCCGTCTATCAACCCCGTAACCCCGTCCGGATTGTCACCGCGGCCTCGCTTTTTGACGGCCACGATGCGGCCATCAACATTATGCGTCGTATCCTCCAAAAAAGCGGAGCCGAAGTAATCCACTTGGGGCACAACCGTTCGGCCGCTGAAATTGTGGACTGTGCCGTGCAAGAAGACGCTCAAGCCATTGCCATTACCTCCTACCAGGGGGGTCATTTGGAGTTTTTCAAGTACCTCTACGACTTGTTGCGGGACCGGGGTCGCCCAGAGATACGACTCTTTGGGGGTGGAGGGGGCACCATCCTTCCGGTCGAAATCGAAGAACTTCACGCCTATGGGATCAACCGCATTTATTCCCCGGATGATGGCCGCGCCATGGGCTTGCAAGGAATGATCAACGATTTGTTGCAACAATCCGATTTTGCCATCGTCAAGGAAAGCGCGAATGACTTGAAGGCCTTGGCTGAACAAATCCGTCTTGGGGCGGACCCTGCCTTGGCTCGGGGCATTTCAATGGCCGAAAACGAACCCCAACTTTTTGAAGAACTCATCCAAACCCTGAACGCCGACGGCGCGAAGCATCTTGGCCAAAAAGCCCCGGTTCTGGGCATCACCGGAACGGGCGGGGCGGGTAAATCATCGCTGGTGGACGAGGTCATTCGGAGATTTGTAACCCAAACCGGCGACCCGTCGGATCCCAGCGTCGGACCCCGCGTGGCCGTTGTATCGGTGGATCCCTCCAAACGCAAGACCGGAGGCGCCCTCTTGGGCGATCGCATCCGGATGAATGCCATCCACCATCCCCGCGTTTATATGCGGTCCCTGGCAACCCGTCAGTCCAACCTGGCCCTGAGCCGACATGTTCGAGACACGCTGACCTTGCTTCAGGCTTCCCGCTTTGACTTGATTCTTCTAGAAACCTCCGGCATCGGCCAAAGCGATACCGAAATCATTGATCACAGTGATGTTTCGCTCTATGTTATGACGCCGGAATACGCTCTCCGAAAAAATTTACATCATCCCACCGGCCCGGACCCGTTACCTCTCCGAAATCACCGACAGCATCCGGCGTTACAACCGCGATACCGAGGAACAGGCCCGATTGGCGGACCAATGGTACGCCTTGGAGCAAAGTATTCGAATTCTCGAGGAACAAAGCGGGGACCAAGCCCCTTCCCCCAATCCCAACCAAGCCCTCCACCAGGCCTTGGAAAAAGCCAAAGAAGGCCTCAGCGGGCCCAGTATCCGCGTTCTAGAATCCTGGCCAGCCCTGCGCGATGCCTACCATGCCGACGAATTTAGCTACCATGTCCGGGGCAAGGAGATCAAGATCCAAACCCGAACCACCACTCTTTCGGGGCTGAAGCTTCCCAAAGTGAGTCTGCCTCGTTACGCTAATTACGGAGATTTGTTACGGTGGTTCCGGCAGGAAAATCTACCGGGTACCTTCCCGTACACGGCCGGCGTTTTTCCCTTCAAAAGAGAACAAGAAGACCCAACGCGCATGTTTGCAGGAGAAGGCGGCCCCGAACGGACCAACAAGCGCTTTCACTATGTGTCCTTGGGCATGCCGGCCAAGCGACTCAGCACAGCCTTTGATTCGGTGACCTTGTACGGCAACGACCCGGATCGTCGTCCGGATATCTACGGCAAAATCGGCAATGCCGGTGTCAGCATTTGCTGTTTGGATGATGCCAAAAAGCTCTATTCAGGCTTTGACCTTTGCGACCCAACCACCTCGGTTTCCATGACCATTAACGGACCAGCTCCGGTCCTGTTGGCCTTCTTTTTGAATGCCGCCATTGACCAGCAATGCGAGAAATTCATCGCGGAGCAGGGTTTGGAGGAAGCGGTTCGTTCCAAACAAAAAGCCCTCCAATCCGGGAAAAAAGATTGGCCTGCTTACCGAGCCTTCGGTTCGGACCAAGCCAACGACTCCCATGCCCTCCCCGAAGGCAACAACGGATTGGGCCTCCTGCTCTTGGGTTTATCAGGAGATGCCGTCTTGGCACCTGGTGATTATCAGCGAATCAAACAAAAGACCTTGACTCAGGTTCGGGGTACTGTCCAGGCCGATATCCTCAAGGAAGACCAGGCCCAAAACACCTGCATTTTTTCGACGGAATTCTCCCTGCGATTGATGGGAGATGTTCAGGAATATTTTATTGAGCATGCCGTCCGCAATTTTTATTCGGTTTCCATATCGGGGTACCATATTGCCGAGGCCGGGGCCAACCCCATCACGCAATTGGCCTTTACCCTGGCCAACGGTTTCACGTATGTGGAGTATTACCTATCGCGGGGAATGGATATCAACGGCTTTGCACCCAATCTCAGCTTTTTCTTTAGCAACGGGATCGACGCTGAGTACGCCGTAATAGGACGGGTGGCCCGGCGGATTTGGGCCAAAGCATTGCGCGAAAAATACGGAGCCGATGAACGCTCCCAGATGCTCAAATACCATATCCAAACCTCGGGCCGTTCGCTGCATGCCCAGGAAATAGATTTCAACGATATCCGAACCACCTTGCAGGCCTTGTATGCGATCTATGATAACTGCAATTCCTTGCATACCAATGCTTTTGACGAAGCCATTACCACGCCCACCGAGGCCTCGGTGCGCCGGGCCATGGCCATTCAGCTCATCATTAACCGGGAGCTCGGTCTGGCTTTTAACCAAAATCCTTTGCAGGGATCCTTTGTTATCGAAGAACTCACCGATCT
>RFPG01000092.1 GCA_009926245.1 Sphingobacteriia bacterium
TACAAAATCCAGGGCATCAAGGCCATGACCAAAAGGTAGAGGGCGGTGGGTTTGAGGAAGGCATCGTAGGCGGCGGGTTCGCGGACCTGCCAAATTCGACGCAAGAGGCTGGAATAGGCAAGGGTCATCAGCGCCCAGCCCCAGGTCAGGGGTACGGAACGGGGAAAGGCGTAGAGCAAGAGGCCCAATAACCCGACGCCCAAGAGGGCGCTGTGCCAGAGGCGACCGCCCCTATCGCCGAGGCGGACGGCCAGGGTGATTTTGTTGTTTTGGGCATCTTCTTCTCGGTCCCGCAGGTTGTTGAGGTTGAGGACGGAGGCGGCCAAGAGTCCGGTACCCAGGGCCGGTCCCCAATCAGCGGTGGTGAGGGTCACGCCGTGCAGGGCCCAGATGCCGGCGTAGGCCACCGGTCCAAAGAAGAGGATGACGGCGACCTCACCGAGTCCCCGGTAACCGTAGGGGCGACGGCCCACGGTGTAGCGGACCGCGGCGGCCACCGCGAGGAGTCCCAATCCCAGCCACAAAGCATAGATCTTGGGAGTGCCCTGGAGGTGGCGCAGCAAGGTCAGACCGCTGGCCAGGGCGGCGGCGGCGGCGGCTAGGATGGCCCATCGCATGCTTTGGGGGCTGATTTGGCCCGAGGCGACCATGCGGGCCGGGCCGATTCGGTTCCGGTCGGCCCCGCTCAGGGCATCGCCGTAGTCGTTGGCCAGGTTCGACAGGATCTGTAGCAGAAAAGCGGTCAGCAAGGCCAGGCCCACGATCTCGAACTGCACTTTGCCCTGTAGGGCCAGGAGGCCGGCCGGCAAGAGGATCGCCGCGGCCGCCAAAGGCAGGGTGCGTAGGCGGAGGGCGTTCAGCCAAGCACGCGGTGAAGCCGGTGTAGAAGGAACCTTTGGGAAGGGGTCGGACATGGGGTTGGAGTTTGCATCTTCGTGCCGTGAATGTAGTATCGGTCGCGTCGGTAAGTAAAAGTCTTGGCGAAAGGGTTTTGTTTAGCCAATTGTCCTTTGGATTAAACCAAGGTCAAAAATTAGGATTGCTGGGCCGGAACGGCTGCGGCAAAACCACTCTTCTTCGAATGATTGCTGGTTTGGATCGTCCCGATGACGGGGAAATCCGGATCAACAAACAAATCCGGACGGCCTACCTGGAACAGGACCCCTTGTTAGGGGCCACGGGCCCGGTGATGGATGCGATTTTGCATAACGACCGCCCCCAGAGCCGTTGGCTACGGGAATACTACGACTTAAGTGACCGGGATCACCTGAGCGATGACGAGGTGGAGCGCATGAACCGCCTTCACCAAGTGATGGAAGAGCAGGGCCTTTGGACCTACCAGCGGGATTTTAATCGTTTGTTAGGCGAATTGGAAATTCCGGACCTGCGCCAGGACATGTCCACCCTTTCGGGGGGTCAGCGGAAGCGGGTTGCCTTGGCCGCTATGATGGTCGCCGAAGCCGATTTGATTTTGTTGGACGAAGCGGTGGTCTACAACGCCTCCCACCTCTTTGGTTTTTTTTCGGTTTTTAACGCCGATGCCTTGGCCAACAGTCAGTTGATCAAAGGGGGTATGCCGGCCGAATACGGAGGGCGTATATCATCCGTTTTGGACCTTACGATGCGGGAAGGGAACAACCAAAAACATGTTACGCAGGGTGGCCTTGGTTTGATCGCCTCCCGTTTTACCACCGAAGGACCTCTGAAGAGGGGCAAGGCCTCCTACATTCTTTCGGGCCGTCGGACGTATCTGGATGTTTTGGTGGACCCCTTGATTCCCAAAGATGCGCCCGCCAAAGGTTCGGGTTATTTTTTTTACGACCTCAATGCCAAGATCAACTGGCAACCAAGTCCCAAAGACCGCCTCTATGCCTCGGCCTACTTTGGTAAAGATGTTTTTGACTTTAACAACCGCGAGAACGGTTTCCGCTTTAGCATACCCTGGGGCAATTCGACGGCCACCCTGCGTTGGAACCGCATTCTGAGCCCCCGGCTTTTTGCCAATCACTCGTTGGTTTACAGCGACTTTGAATTTGGGACTCGCTTTACCCAGAACGATTTCACGATTAACCTCAATTCGGGGGTCCGCAATCTCACCTTCAAACAGGATTTGGATTACCAATTGGCGACCGGTCATCGCCTCAAATTTGGAAGTCAACTTATAAGGCATTGGTTTTTGCCCAGCGTGGTGGAGGGTAGGGCCGGTGATTTTGATATCGCAACCAACAATATCCGTCGTCTGAATGCCGTCGAATGGTCGGCCTATCTCCGGGATGAATGGGACATCAGCGACCGTTGGCAGGTCAATGCCGGTCTACGTTTTGCTGTTTTTCAACAATACGGTCCTTACAGCTACGAACGATACACCGACGCCACCTTGGTGACTCGTTTGGACAGCGTGGGCTTTGGCCCCGGCGAGAAGGTTGTACGCTACCCGGCCTGGGAGCCCCGACTCAACCTTCGTTATCTGGTGGATAAGCAATCTTCCATCAAAATTGGTATCACCCGCAATCTTCAGTTCATCCATCTAGCGTCTTCTTCCGGTACCTCCTTGCCGGCGGATTTATGGATTCCTAGCACCCTCAAAGTCAGGCCCCAAATTGGCATTCAATATGCCGCCGGTTATTTCCGAAACTTTCTTGATAACACCTACGAAACCTCGGTGGAAGTTTATTTCAAAGACCTTCAAAACCAAATCGATTTCCGCGAAGGAGCCGTGAATGGCTTCAATCCCTTGATCGAAAACGATTTAGTCTTTGGCAGGGGAGAGGCCTACGGAATGGAATTTTTTGTCAAGAAAAACCGTGGGAAATTGAGCGGCTGGGTGGGGTATACCTTGTCATGGACCAACCGCTTTTTTGATGATATCATGAAGGGAAAACCCTACCCATACAAATTTGACCGCAGGCACGATTTGTCGGTGGTGGGCACCTGGGTCCAGAGCCCGCGTTGGAAGTTTTCGGGGACCTTTGTTTATTCTACAGGTAACGCCTATACCTTACCTGAATCGAGGTATTTCTTTGAAGGTCAAATCATTGACCAGATAGGTGAACGCAACAGTTTTCGATTACCGCACTACCACCGTTTGGACTTTTCGGCCGTTTACACACCGAATCAAGAAAGGGCAGGCGATGCGGCAAAGGGGGGAGGACGCCGTCGATACAAAGGGGAATGGGTCTTTGCGGTTTACAATGTGTACAGTCGATTAAATCCCTTTTTCATTTACCTGGATAACGAAGGTTCCTTGCAACAGGGCACCCTTCAGATTCAGGCCAAGAAAGTTTCCTTGTTCCCGATCATCCCTTCTGTCACATGGAATTTCAAATTCTAATGAATCGCATTCAAAGCACGGTTGGGCGAACGATCCTCCTTGTCATTCTGGCGTTGGCGGGCACAAGCTGCGAGCGGAATATCGACCTCAATTTGCCGCCCCCCCAACCGCATTTGGTGGTGTACGGGGTGGTGGAACCGGACTCGCTCATCAAGGTCAGTATCAGTCGAAATTCAGCCTACTTTGACCCGGTCGATCTCAACGCCGTTCTCAACTTGTTGGATTATTCGGCGACCATTACGGTGCAATCCACCGATTCCCTGGGACAGACCGAGTTGGATACGCTGAAGCCACTGCTCTTTCCGGCCCTGCCGATTCTCCAATACTGGACGGTTTTTAATTACCAAGGTACCAAAATCAGGGGGAGGCACAACCGGACCTATCGGATTCACGTCCTGCATCCAGATCATGAAATCGTGGGTGAAACCAAGGTACCGGCACCGTCGCGGATCGACAGCCTTTGGGTAAGGTCGAGGGCCTTTTTGCAAAAACAAGCCAATCCCTCCAGCCAGCCTACCGCCAGGGACAGCCAATTGGTTCAGCTTTTTTATCGATACCGGGACCCGCAAGCACCCGGTGACCATGTTCGGGTTTTCAGTCGGATCCAAAACGAGGAGCAGTGGTCCACGGCCTTCAATTCGGTTTACGATGACCAATTCTTCAATGGCCAATCCTTGGATTTTGTGTTACCAAGAGGCAAGGAAGCCTATTTGTTCAACGATTCAACCACCTTTGATGAGTTTGGCTTGTTCAGGGCAGGGGATAGCATCCAAATCAAATGGGCATCGATTGACCGAACCAATTTTCTTTTTTGGAGCGGATTGGCCCAAGCAACCGGCGGGAGCGGGGGACCTTTTGGAGCCCAACCGGTGGTCACCACCAACCTGCGTGCACTTCGCGGCCGGGTCTTGGGGTTGTGGGCCGGCTACGGGTCGGTTCATTACAGCTTCAAGGTGCCGGAACGGCCTTGAACCGGTCAGCACATCGGGGTCTTTCGCGCTTTTCACTTGTAGTTTTGTCCCCCTATGGAACATCATGCTTGTCTCATCATTGGTTCCGGTCCTGCCGGATACACTGCTGCTATCTACGCCGCTCGCGCTGGCTTAAAGCCGGTCTTGTACCAGGGTCTTCAGCCCGGAGGTCAATTGACGATCACAACGGATGTTGAGAACTATCCTGGCTATCCCAACGGCATCATGGGTCCCCAAATGATGGAGGATTTTCGCCAACAGGCCCAACGCATGGGTACCGATATCCGTTACGGAATTGTGACCGAAGCCCAACTCGATACCCATCCCAAGACCATCAAGGTGGATGATCAGCATACCCTCAGCGCAGATGCGGTTATTATTTCCACCGGGGCCTCGGCCAAATGGCTGGGTTTGCCTTCAGAACAACGTCTGAACGGCCACGGGGTTTCGGCCTGCGCCGTTTGCGATGGTTTCTTCTTTCGAGGACAGGATGTGGCGGTCGTCGGAGGAGGGGATACCGCCGCGGAGGAAGCCACCTATTTGGCCAAACTTTGCAAGACCGTGCATCTCATCGTCCGTCGGGACGAGTTAAGGGCTTCCAAAGCCATGCAGGAAAGGGTTTTTCGAACCCCCAATCTCGTGGTGCATTGGAACAGCAGCACCGACGAAATCCTGGGCAAGGATCAAGTGGAAGGCGTCCGATTGCGAAACAATTTGGACGGCACGCTTAGCGAAATCCCTATCCAAGGTTTTTTTGTGGCGATTGGCCACAGCCCCAATACGTCCTTGTTCAAGGGTCAATTGGACTTGGACGAAACAGGTTACATCCGAACGGTGCCAGGAACATCTCGAACCAATTTGGAAGGGGTTTTTGCGGCCGGTGATGCCCAAGACAAGATGTATCGCCAAGCGGTCACCGCCGCCGGTTCCGGATGCATGGCGGCCTTGGACGCCGAACGATGGCTAGCGGCCCGGGAAGTTTAGGGAAGCAACCCGGCTTTTTGGGGGTCAACGTTGCCAGGGGCCAAGGCCCAACGGGCCACCCGCCGTCCCATTTCAGGACCCAAGGCCATTCCCATGCCATTCATACCGGCAACCAACCAGCGATGCGTCCCCAAGGCTTGAAGGTGGGGAACCCCTGAGGGGGTAAAGCCCATGGTACCACTCCAGGCCTGTTCCCAAACCAAGTCTTCGGATTTCAAACCCAAAACCTGGATGGCGTAATCGGTCAGATGCTGGGTAATGGCTGGATTCTCGGCCCAACGATCGGTCTGTTCGCCTTGAAAATCCAGGTTGCGGGCACCTCCCAATAGAAGGCGATCGTTCCCTATGTTGCGGTAATAGAGGTAACCCGCATCCCCGTGAAAATTACCTTTGAGCCGTTCCGGAATCCCGCCGGGTAGGGGCGCCGATACCAAAACTTGGCCCCGCTGGGGGATGACCTGCGGTGCAGGAAGGAGGAC
>RFPG01000093.1 GCA_009926245.1 Sphingobacteriia bacterium
CCACGATGCCTTCGGGAACCAATTTCTTGATTTCGTCTTCGGCATCCTGAAAATAACGGTCTTTGGATCCTTCTTTCATGGCTTCAATGGAACCCATACCTCGGTAGGTCTTGAATTTGCGTCCTTCAAAAATGATGGTCTCCCCGGGCGATTCCTCCACACCGGCAAACATGGATCCCGCCATTATGCAATCTGCACCGGCCGCCAATGCTTTGACAATATCTCCGGAATAACGAATGCCTCCGTCAGCAATCAGCGTGACACCGGTTCCCCGTAACACATCCGCAACTTCCATCACCGCTGTCAACTGAGGAACACCAACGCCGGCGACAACCCGGGTGGTGCAAATACTTCCCGGTCCAACACCGACCTTGACCGCATCGGCCCCGGCATCGACCAACATCTTGGCCGCTTGACCGGTTGCAATGTTACCAACCACCACATCCACCTGATCGCCAGTGATTTTTTTGACCATCGCCAAGGCATCCAAAACACCCCGCGAATGGGCATGCGCCGTATCAACGGTTAGGACATCCACCCCGGCTTGGACCAAAGCCTGCACCCTTTCGGTTAAATCGGCCGTCACCCCCACCGCAGCACCCACCCGTAGGCGACCCATCCGGTCCTTGCAGGCCATGGGGAAATCCTTGATTTTGAGAATGTCTTTGTAAGTAATCAAACCAACCAAACGACCCTCCTCATCGACCACGGGTAGTTTTTCGATTTTGTGTTCCTGCAAAATCCCTTCGGCCTGCCGTAGCGAGGTTCCCGCCGGGGTGGTAATCAGGTTTTCGCGGGTCATAACCTCCCAAACCGGCTTTTGGGGATCGGTTTCAAAGCGCAAATCCCGGTTGGTCAAAATGCCCACCAATTTGCGGTTCTCGTCCACCACCGGAATGCCGCCAATGCGGTTGTCGGCCATCAATTGCAGGGCCTCTTGGATCAACGCACTGCGGGATAGCACAATCGGGTCCACAATCAAACCGCTCTCGGAACGCTTAACCTTGCGAACCTCCTGGGCCTGACGCTCGATGCTCATATTCTTGTGAATCATGCCCAGTCCCCCGTTTTGGGCAATGGCGATGGCCATCTCAAATTCGGTGACCGTATCCATGGCCGCCGCAACGATAGGCACTTTGAGTTCAATATTCCGGCTCAATCGACCGGTGATATTGACATCCCGGGGTAAAACTTCGGAATAGGAGGGGATCAAAAGGACATCGTCGTAGGTCAACCCTTCACCGACAATTCTCTGCGAAAAATCCAGCATGGCAAATAGTTCTATTTGCCGAACAAAACTAAGGCGTTTGGCCTGCCCTTGGGTGTTTAAGTTCCATGAAAATGCCCGGGTCATCGGTAATCAAACCATCCACACCCTTTTGAACGAGCCGGCGCATGGCCCGTGGCTCGTTAACTGTCCACGGGACGACACGGATCCCGCTTTGGTGCATTCGACGAACCAAACGCCTGGTTACCATCCGGTAATGCGGGGAATAGGTTCCCACCTCAACACCCACGTCGCCCAAAGAGCGTTGGGCTACCCTGGTTTTGAAGGGAGTCCTACGGTATTCCTCCAAAACCACCAATTCCAAGGTGGAATCGACCGCATAGACCCAACGTGGAATTCTGCGGTCAAAACTTTGGATCATGCAGCGGTCCTTCATGCCGGATGCTGCCACAACGCCCAATACCAAGCGCACATATTCGTCGGGTTGGGGATGAAAAACCCCGTCCCAATCCGCTCTTGACTTGATTTCGATGTTCCATAGAGGCAAAACCCGCCCCTTGGCAGCGCAATAAACCCGCACCGAATCAAAGATCTCCGAGAGCAGGGGCTTGGGGGATGGCCCTATCTGCTGCTTTGGAAAACGGGGATGCCCCTTTGGGCTACCGCAATCGTAGGAACGGATTTGGGCGTAATCCAATTGATACAAATTCAAAGCCGTCGATGTTCCACAAATTTCGGTATTCAGCCAAGGCTCGTGGGATAAAACAACTTGACGATCCTTGCTGATGACCACATCCATTTCGAGGGTGGCCACTCCCGCGTCCAAGGCAGCTTTCATCCCGACCCAGGTATTCTCGGGCCAGCGCGCTCGATAGCCTCGATGGCCTTGGAGATCAAAACCATGCAGGGATTGGGCCGACACCGAACCGCAGAAGAAGAGTCCCCATATCAAAAACCTTGCCGTCATTTTGAAGACGTATTACGGCGTTGTGCCAAATACGGATACTCTTGGAAAAGTTCCTGCCATTGTTTTTCGCGATGTTTTTCAAAGTCTTGGTTACCAGGGCTTTGGGGGAGTCTGGAACGATGAGCATCGGCAGTAACCAAGGACTCCAAACGCGGCAACAAAGCCACAGTCTCGGGCTTCATCGCGTATTGAACCAAGCGATCGTAGATATAAGCGGTTGCTGCATAATTAGGATGAACCAGGTCGGTATCGTAATAACGATAATCCCGCAACACATCGATTTGCCATTCGTAAGAAGGAAAATAGGTTCGGCCATCGTGGCCATCGCACAGGCGATGCGCTAATTCGAGCAATCGCGCTTTGCTCCGGTTGTTTTCAATCAATCCATCGCGGGCATGACGAACCGGACTCACCGTAAACCAAACCTGAAGATCAGGCCTCCAGGCATGGAGTTTTTCCAAGACTTCTTCCCAAAGGGTTTGCATTTCCTCCACCGTTACCAATCGGCGCTCAAAATTGGAAGACGGAAACCGATGGCAATTGGCCACCGGGCGACCGTTGCTGGCCAAAAAATAGACATAGGCCGTTCCCAGGGTCAAAACAAGGGTATGGGCCCTCGATAATTGGTCAGCTCCGCGTTGAAGAGCCGTTTTCAGCTTTTGGATCGCCCTCTCTGGGTCGGTATCTGAACAGTCCGAATGCATGTCCCAGCGATGATAGACCCCCTCCCTTTGGACCCAATCCGAGAGATCCAACCCATGATCACCATCACGGGCCAGGCGAAGAAAAGCCTGCAAATGATGATGAAGTGAAAGCGGATCAAAGAGGGTTCCCGCAGGTTGCCAAACCACATCAAACAAATGACGCTGAAGGCGGGAGCCCATGCGCTCGGCAAAGCAGGAACCCATGAGCAGGAGCGGGTCTTGGTGGCCCCATCTCGGCCCATGGAATGCCCAAGGGAGTTCCAGTCTTTCGGGAGGTGTAAAGGCCATTAACAAAAAATTCGATGAGCCCTGAGGCGTAATCTCAGTCCCTTTTGGATAGGATTCTAATGCCCCTGGGGAGCAAATTTTATTTTTACATAGGCCACAACCGCCATCATTTCCTGCTGGCTTAACACATTTCGATACGAGGGCATGGTGTTCTTGCCGTTGAGCAACAAGTCCATGATTTGGTTTTTGTCCAAACGGGTTTCTTGAAGGTTTTTGGCGCCTCCAAGGCCTTTTTTGCCATCTTCACCGTGGCAAAGAGCGCATTGGGCCAAGAAAACCGACTTGCCGTGGGCAACCAAATCGTAGTTGGCGTTGGTTTTTCCGCTGCTATCCATGGGCTCGGTTACCACCGCCGAGAGTTCGGGGTGATTGGCCAAGGCCATTTGCCTTCCGGCTTCGGCAAAATCCCTCTTGTTCATTCGAGCTGATTTGGTTTCGGAAACACCGTACGCATAGAAAATCAAGAGAAGCGAAAGAGTTGCTAAATATTTGTTATGGCGACGGTACCCGACAACGGCCACGGGAATAGCAGCAAAGACGGCGCCGAGTTTAACCCAAAACCATGAGCCGACGCCGATGCTTGCATTGTTATAAGCAAGGGCCAAACCAGTAATCAAAAAAAGAGCGGAGACGATCATTTCAGGAATACGAATTTTTTGGGCAAAGGAATCCAGACGGGCGGTATTGGTCCACAAAAGAACGCATTTGATCAGGTAGATCAGCAAAAACAGCACAACGCTAAGGGTGTGGGTATGAAGCAGTCCGGTCATCATGGGAGAAAATGGTTGGTTTGTAGGGCAAATTTCAACCCGTTCCCCTTATTTTGGTGCATGTTTACAACAAACCTTTTGACCTTTTTGAAGGGCCCGGTAGCCCGGGTTCTTTTGCTTTGGACGATAACGGGAGCCCTCGGGTTGGCCCATGCCCAGTCCCATATGCCCTACAACGGAGTTCGGGATCAGCGAACGGGAGCTCATTTATTGATCAATGCCCGCATTTACCTAGGTCCCGGGCGGGTTCTGGATTCTGCCATGTTGCTGGAGCGCAACGGACGTATTGTCTCAGTAGGTGCAAATCTCCAACGACCATCGGATGCAACCGTGGTGGACATTCAAGGCCATTGGTTGTTTCCAGCTTTTGTGGAACTTTTTGCAGAAGTACCAACCGGACGTAGCGGGGCGGGAAACAACCGGGTTTGGCGGGATAACCCGCAAATGACCCCAACACGGACCGGCACCTACGGGGCCAACGATGCCATTCGGGCGGATCAAGTCGCCGCCAACGAGTTCAAAACGGATGCCAAATGGGCCGAATCCTACCGACAAGTGGGTTTTGGTGCGGTGAACGCGCACATTGCAGACGGTTTGGCCCGTGGTTCTTCGGTGCTCCTGGCGCCCTTGGGGCCCGAAACCCCGGCGGCCATTGAGGCCCATCACCCCGAAGGACCCGGCGCCCAGCGCTTCATATTGCGCAAAGAGAGCGGGGCCTATTGGAGTTTTGAAAAAGGGAGCAGCACGCAGGATTACCCTTCATCCCTCATGGGGTGCATTGCTTTGTTACGGCAAACCCTTTACGACGAACAGTGGTACCGGGGCTTGGGAAAGCAAAGGGACTTTACGGACCTGAACCTAGACAATATCGGACGCTTATCGGCTTTGCCTCAATTTTTTGTTACCAACAACAAATACGATATTCTCCGCGCTGAACGAATTGCCAAAGAATTCAATCGCTCGTTTATCTACAAAGGAAGCGGGGAGGAGTACATGTACCTGGACGCCGTACGGGCCTTGGGTCGCCCCGTCGTCCTGCCCCTGCGCTTTCCGGAGGTTCCAGACCTCAGCGATCCCGTCGAGGCCCGTCGCATAGGCCTGGGCTCCCTGGTCCATTGGGACCAGGCCCCGGCCAATGCCGCTTTGCTGCGCAAAGCCGGCGTCCCCATTGCCCTCACCTCCAACGGTTTGGACAAAATGGACGCTTTCGCGGCCGCTGTCCGCAAAGCCATCGCCGCTGGCCTCTCCTTTGACGATGCCCTGGCCGCCCTGACCACAACCCCCGCACGCCTCCTCGGCATGGACTCGGTGCTGGGATCCATTGCCCCCGGCCACTACGCCAGCGACATCACGCTCGTGAACTGGTGGCAGAACGATTACAGCTTCGGCCCGTTGGTGGGCGTGTCACCCGATGAGGCGCAGCGTCACCGGCGCGCGGCGGAGTCGCTGAGTCTGTGCCTGCTGCATTGGCTGCAGACCGAAGCCCCGCGCCCCGATGGCGGCCAGGGCTGGCCGGGACTCCGGCTGCGTCCGGATATCGTGGGCACCTCAGACGGGCTCGCGATGTATCCGTACGTACGGGAGAGCCGGCGGTTGCGCACGCGCACTCTCGTGCGGGAGCAGGACGTCCTCAAGAACCTGCTGCCACCCGGCACCGAGACCACGGCCTTCGCCGACAGTGTGGGCATCGGCCACTACGCGATGGATCTGCACCGCACCACGCGCGGGGATACCGGTGGATACGGCGAAACGGTGCCCTTCCAGATTCCGCTGGGCAGTTTCGTGCCCA
>RFPG01000094.1 GCA_009926245.1 Sphingobacteriia bacterium
CTGGGCCTGCAACGAAGGGGATAAGGCCATCACCCCTAACCAAAACAAAAGATTCCAAAGGAAACGTTTCATCATAGACAAAATTAATCCAAAAGGACCCACCTTTGAACCATGCGAGTCTTCTTGCCTACATTCTCAAAACAAATAAATCCATCGATTTGTTGATTCGATGGTGGAAACGATCAACTTGGTTTGGATCAAACGAGATTTACGAACCTCGGATCACCTCCCCCTTCAGGCAGCCGAAGAGGCCGGACTACCTTACCGTATCCTCTTTATCTGGGAACCTGATATCCTAGCCCAACCCGATCAGTCCGAACGCCACCGTCGCTTTGAATGGGAGTCCTTGCAGGATATGAATCAGCGATTAAGGCCATGGAACCGGCTTGTGGAACTATGTTACGGATCGGCGGTGGAGGTTTTGGATTGGTTTTGCCAAGAGTACAAGGTTCTCAACCTGTACTCCTACCGTGAAACCGGTACCCTCAAGACCTATCAAAGAGATCGTCACGTCGCCCAACGAATGCGTTTTCATCAAGTCGCTTGGACTGAATATCAACGCAACGGGGTGGAGCGGGGCCTTCAAAACCGGGAAGGCTGGTTGCAACGATGGTGGACCCACGCTGTTTCCCAGCCTATCGTCAACACCTACTCCCCCCAGTCCCTAGCCCTTCGCCCCCATCCATTCCCTTTGCCAATCCAGCCATTTGAATTCTTGAGCCAGCGTCAAGGGTCCATGCAACCCGGAGGCGAATCCAACGCCAACACGTATCTGGAATCCTTTATTCAAACAAGGCATACCCATTACATCGCTCACCTATCCAAACCCTTGGAAAGTCGGCGATCCTGCGCTAGGATATCGCCTTATTTGGCTTGGGGCAACCTGTCCATACGCCAAGTGATGCATCGAACCCCATCCGGACTCAAAGCCTTCCGAAACCGGTTGCAATGGCATGACCATTTTATCCAAAAATTCGAGCAAGAAACCCGCTACGAAACCGAGTCCATTAACCAAGCGTATGCCGACTTGGCTTGGACTCACCGAAGCGATTACCTCAAGGCTTGGGAGCTTGGACAAACCGGGTACCCTCTGGTCGATGCCTGCATGCGGGCCCTCTTGGAAACGGGATGGATCAATTTTCGAATGCGGGCCCTGCTCGTAAGCTTTTTGTGTCATCGGTTGGACCAAGACTGGCGATGGGGTGTCAACCACCTGGCCCGTGTTTTTTTGGATTACCATCCGGGTATTCATTTTCCTCAATTTCAAATGCAAGCGGGGGTCACCGGTGCGAATCTTATACGCGTTTACAACCCGGTTCTGAACGGTTTAAAACACGACCCCTTGGGCCATTTTGTTCGAAAATGGGTGCCTGAACTCCAAAAATTGCCGAACGAATTCATCCACCAACCCTGGGCCGTCACCCCTTTGGAATCCTCCTTGTTCGGGTTTGAGCCCGGGGTTACCTATCCCCATCCCGTGGTGGAACCCAACCAAAACCAAAGCCCGGCGGTTAAGCGACTTTGGGAACTACGCCAAAGTGAAGAAGCGCGGCATGAGAAAAAACGAATTCTTGGAAAATTAAGCCACCCTCCCTCTCTACAGTCTCAGCGAAGACGACGGTAAATCACGTACCCGCCTTGGGACCTATGCCGTACCAAGGCGTGGGTGGTGGTATCGGGTGGGCGGTCCACCCTCGTCACCAAAAAAACGGGACGGTCCAAAGGAACCTGTAACAACTCATCCCCGGTAGGCATGGAAGACGATCCGGAAGCGGGTTCAAAAGGAATTTGCAGGTAAAAAAACGGGGCATAACTTTTGAACCCCCAGGTCCCTGCATAGACTTTTTGGCCAGCCAGCGATTGGTAGAAATTCACCGCCGGGGTCTGGGTCACGGAGGCAATGCGCGGCAGATAGGAAAAAGTCAAACCCATCACCAAAAAAGCCACGCCCAAACCCATCACCGGTACCCCCAGGTCGGGCCTCTTGTTTTTGGACTTTTGCCAACCCCAAAATGCCAAAAAAGGAAGCGGAACGATCCACAACGATTCCCAACCCGACCAAGGCAGGGCATCGCGAAGCGCTTCTCGAACAAAAACATCCTTGATTTGATCCATCCAGCTGGCTTTGAAGCGCATGACCCAAGGAATCGCACCCAAAACCAAGGACCACAAGAGAACCTGAAAAGTAAAAATCCAGCTTAACCAACGAGGCCAAGTTCCCTTTTGGGGGTCTCGTGCCAAGAAGGAAGCCCCCAAATACGCCAGCGGAACGTAAGTCAACGAAGAGTAGTGGATGATCTTGGTGGTGCTCATGCTGAATACTACCAAAACAACCCAAAATAGAGCCCACATGGACTGATGCAGGGTGATGGAGAAATCCTCGCTATGTACGGTTTTTTGCCAACGGAACAAGAGGGGCAAAGCCAAAGGAACCGCTGGCAGACAACCCAATAACAAAACCAACGCATGGTAGTAAAAGGGCTGTTCATGGCCTGCCACGCCGGTTCGAAACAAGTCGATCATGTAAGACCAAAACAAGAGCAATTGACTCGGTCCCCGAACCCACCACTCCAAGGCAACCCACGAAAGAACCGGTACCAAAAGACCGATCCCAAAGACTCCTGCACCTCTCCACCACAAGAAGGACCAGGATTTGTTACGAAGAATCCAAAAAAGAGCCGTTAAAGCCAATAACAAAAAACCTACAGGCCCTTTGGTTAAAACAGCCCATCCGGAAGCGGTACCAGCCGCCAACCACCACCCTGCTTTCCAAATGCCCTGCAATCCCAGGTGCATGGCCCTCAACAAGGCAAAAACAGACAACAAAATAAAATAATTGAACATCGGATCGATGATACCCGATTTGAAATACGCATGCGGCAACAACGTGGCCCAAAAAAGGACAGCCCATAGCCATCCCATGCGCTGGGAATACCAGCGCCTACCTATTTCGTAAAGCGTTAATAGATAAATGGTTCCAAGCAATGCATTGGGCAAACGGGCCGCCATCTCTCCCACCCCAAAAACCTTCATCATCCCGGCCTGCACCAGCATAAAAAGGGGGGGCTTTTCGTAAAAGGGACGGTAATTTATTTGGACAGACCCGTAATCCCCGGTCGCCAACATTTCGCGGGCCGATTCAGCAAAATTGATCTCATCCCAATCCAGCAAGGACCATCCCCCCAATCCCAAATAAAAAAAAACCGATAAGAGAACCAGCAGGGGCCTCGCAAAACGAGGTCGAGTGAACCAGGGTTCCGATTGATTTAGCCTCTGGTCCGTACCCATCGTGCCATCCAAAGAATTCCAACCAAAGAACCCAAGACCAAAAGTCGAAAAGACCAGGTCCGGATCGAATCCGGTGTTGCCCGAAGCGAAGCAGCCAAGGGCAAGTTCCTGCCATCGTAACGCACCATGGGGTTTAACAAAAGTTGGGCCCCTTTATCCAATGCCACAACGCGGGCATAGGATTCTTGAGCTCCCAGTTCAACCAAAAGGGTGTCCGTGTTTTGGGATGAGGCTAAAACCTTCCCGTTTTGGCCGATGGCCTGAATGCGCTCCAAAGGATGCGAAAATCGAAAAACGCGTTGATTCTCCGAAGGGGCCGTGCAAGACACCAAGGCCTTGTCGAAGCTGGAATCTTCGGCGTACACCGCGTAGTGCCGACCCATCAGGGCCTGTTGCATCACATCTCGGGTCTCGGCTTGGTCCCCCATCAGTACATTCCAGCGCTTGAAGGTCGCTTCCCGGTGTAAATCGTGGGTATCGTCGTTGGCCATCACCCACGACAAACGCCCAGCGGATAGGGCGGCATCGTAATACTTCTCCGAATGTCGATAATGGTTAAAAACCTCCATAAAATGATATCCTCCCAAGAGCGGCATGTCGGCCAACCGGCGACCTCCTCCAAAATCCGGATGCGCCATTACCAAAACCGCGCCCCTGTCGCGCAATCCGTGAATGATTTGCTGTTGTTGGGATGTGTTCTGGTAGAGCGGAAAATCAAAATAGGAAGGCCGATCCAAACCCATCACCAACAAATGCGATTTGAGGGGATTGTACCCGCTTTCATAAACAGGCACGTACAAAGGTGCTTTGTTCAGCGACCAATCACTTATTTGATGGTAATTGGACAAGGAAGGGAGATGATAACCTCTTGACAAATAAGCTGTTATTAATGTTGAATCGGATTGATGACCGTTCGTGAGCCCACCCCAGGAACGGGAATGGGCATGGAAATTGGCTTTGAATCGAAGCGGAGGCATCGAATCGTAAGGGTTGTAAAGGCTGGAACCCGAAAAGGGTTGAGCCGGTGCAAATTGATAAATCTCGGAACGGAGGTAGAAGCCAACGGCCACGAACAAGACCAACAATACCAACAAAGCCAAAGCCTGAACGCCTCGAAGCAAAACGCGCAATAAGCGATGAATCAGGTTCCCAAACCCACGAATCCAGCCCTGATTGGCGGTCCTCATTCTAACCAAAAATCGGAGACCGTAGGAGTCCCCATTTTTGAAGACGATACATCAGGGCCACCCTTAAGACACCCAGGCCGTACACCGTGCTACGCCGGAAATTAATGGAGGAGGCTTCATCAAAGTACCGGGTGGGGCAAGACACTTCGCCTACCTCGTACCCAAAAAAGCAGACTTGAGCTAACATTTGATTGTCAAAAACAAAATCGTCCGAATTCTTTTCAAAAGGAATGTTACGGAGCACTTCGGCCGTGAAAAGGCGGTAGCCGGTATGGTATTCCGATAGCTTCTGCCCCATCAAAAGATTTTGGGTCAGGGTTAGCATGCGGTTGAACACATATTTGTAAAGCGGCATTCCACCCCTCAAGGCTCCTTTACCCAAAATACGAGAACCAATCACCACCGGGTACACCTTGTGAGCGGCCAAATAGGCCATGCTTTCAATCAAACGGGGCGTGTACTGGTAATCGGGGTGGAGCATGATCACCAGATCTGCTCCCAATTCAAGAGCCTTGTTGTAACAGGTTTTTTGGTTTCCACCGTAACCCCTGTTCTGAGGATGCACCAAAACATGGCGGATTCCGAGTTCCCTTCCGACCTCCGCGGTGCGGTCGGTGGAATGATCGTCCACCAAAACCACCTCATCCACGATATCCATGGGAATTTCTGCGTAAGTCCTGGCGAGGGTTTTCTCGGCATTGTACGCGGGCAGGATAACGACCAGTTTTTGACCCAAAAGCATGATTGGGCAAAGGTAAAGGGCTTCGTGCTTAATTTAGCAGTGGAAAAATGCCAGAGTGGTCGATCGGGCCGCACTCGAAATGCGGTGTAGGGGCAACTCTACCGGGGGTTCGAATCCCTCTTTTTCCGCAACCCGCAACGCCCCCCATTTGGGGGGCTTTTGCATTGGAGGGGATGAGGTCAGGGCGCAGCCCTGAACCGAAGACCCGTCAATGCAAAAGCGGAGCAGCGAAGCTGCGCGTTGCGGGTTGCTGGCCCCCCCCTTCCCGGGATGTACAAGCGCGCAGCGCGCCGTGATTCCTAACGACTCCTCGAAAAATTTAGCGAATAACCCAAAAGCAAGGATCCCCCGCCTTTTTGGGAAACATCCGGATCCATCCATGAAAGGTCCAATTGGGCCTTTTCACCC
>RFPG01000095.1 GCA_009926245.1 Sphingobacteriia bacterium
GGTTTTCGGTTTGAATTTTTGGTTTTGGGTGCCGCTTGTCGGCCCTTGTCACGGGTCAAGGCCGAGCGGTTGCTGGCCAAGCATAGGTTGCTCAAACGGTACAGCAAGCGGGCCCCTACATTGCCGTTCCATTCCCGGTCTCCTTTGGAAGGGGCGACCTCCACCAAGTCAAAGCCAACGATGCGACGACCGCTTTGGTAAAGAACTTCCAACAGGTGCAAGGCCTGGTTGTATTCCAAACCACCCGGAACCGGGGTCCCGGTACCAGGGGCGTAACAGGGACGGAGTCCATCAATATCAAAGCTGATATAAACCTGTTCGGGCAAGGTTTTGACAATCTCCAAACACAAGTCGTGCCAGTGGGTTCCACGGTGCATCGCCGAAGCCAACGCATGGTCGGTCCATACCGACACCCGCTCATCTTGTTCAGCGAGTTCTTTTTCGGCTGGGCAATAATCCCTTATCCCCACCTGAACCAGTCGACTCAACGAGGGGATACGCAGGGCATTGAACATGATCGAAGCATGCGAATTGTCAAAGCCTTCGTAGGCATTTCGCAAGTCCATGTGGGCATCGATATGAAGGATGCCAAAGGAATCCAGATCCTGGCCCAAAACTTCCATCAAACCCAAGGGGGTGGAGTGATCCCCGCCCAGGATGGCCACGGTTTTGCCTAGGTTGCGATAATGCCTAGCCTGGGTTCGGACCCAATCCAACAAGTAACCGCATTTCTCGTTGGCCGTCTGCAATCCTGCCGCCATTTCGGAGGCATGTTCGGGGTTTTGGCCGTTTTCCAACCAACGCAGGTAGGATTCCACCCAGCGGCGTTCGGATTTGGAACGCTGCTGCCAACGCAAATCCAAGGGCAAGAGTTGACGAGGCAGGGTCCAGGCCTCGGATATCACCGGGTCCTCCAAATCCAGCTGGGACGATGCGTCCAATACGGCCTGCGGGCCCTTGCGGGTTCCATCCCCGTACGAAACCGTCAGGTCCCAGGGAACGGGCAGAATGACGAGTTCGGATTCTTCCACCGTGTAGGGTAAACCAAAAAGGAAATCACCCTTTTGGCCCACTCCGTTGGGATCCGGTACGTTGTTATGGGATTTTGGATTGGACTGACTCATGCTTAAACATTAAAGCGAAACAACATGATATCCCCATCTTGAACGGTGTAATTCTTGCCTTCCAAGCCCACCTTGCCGGCCTCGCGGCAAGCCGACCAAGAACCATGCTTAATAAAGTCCTCGTAGTGAATCACTTCGGCCTTGATAAAGCCTTTTTCGAAATCGCTGTGAATGGCACCGGCTGCCTGCGGGGCCAGGGTCCCCATGGGAATGGTCCAGGCCCGGACTTCCTTTTCGCCGGCTGTGAAATAAGTTTGCAAACGAAGGAGTTGGTAGGCCGCCAAGAGCAGACGTTCCACTCCGCTTTGGGCAATGCCGGCATCGCGTAGAAATTCTTGACGGTCCTCAAAGGACTCCAACTCGGCAATTTCGGATTCCAAGGCGGCACAGATCACCAAAACCTCGGCCCCTTCGGCAGCCGCCATGGCACGAACCTTTTGGACCATCGTGTTCTCGCTGGCCAAGTCCTCGGCCGCCACATTGCAAACGTAGAGAACCGGCTTGGAGGTTAACAAAAAAAGATCGTTGATCAATTCGCTTTCTTCGGGGGTTAGACCGTGGGAACGCACCGATTCACCGCGTTCCAGACCAGCTTTGACCTTGATCAAAACCTCCAAGAGCGCTTTGGCGTCTTTGTCCCCGGCCTTGGCCGCTCGCTCGGTCCGGGCTTGCCGTTTTTCGATGGAGTCCAAATCCTTGAGCTGCAACTCGGTATCAATGATTTCCTTGTCCGCTAGGGGATCCACTCGGCCGTGAACGTGCACAATGTTCGGGTCGTCAAAGCAACGCAAAACATGGAGGATGGCATGGGTTTCGCGGATATTCGCCAGGAATTGGTTGCCCAGTCCTTCGCCTTTGCTAGCGCCCTGAACCAGCCCGGCAATATCCACCATTTCGAGGGTATTGGGTACCAGGTTTTGGGGTTTGACCAATTCGGCCAAGCGATTGAGTCGCTGATCGGGAACCGTGATGGTGCCCACATTGGGCTCGATGGTACAAAATGGAAAATTCGCAGCCTGGGCCCTGGCATTGGACAAGCAATTAAAGAGGGTGGACTTGCCTACATTGGGAAGTCCTACGATACCGCACTGAAGGGCCATGGAGGAGAAATTTTAGGTGTAAAAACGAGGTCTAGCGAGTCCGGTATTTTTCGTCCGGATCGGGGTAAAACATGAATAAAGGGAACGTGAAACGGCCGGCCCAAACCTGAACCCCGGGGCGGTAAAAGGGCAAGACTTCGTACACCACCTCAAAATTCAAATGCCGTTTGGGCAAGGGAACTGCACCGCCCAGACCCAGACCAAAGGAACCACGTTTGACGGCATAAGGTCTTGTGATGATGCGGTTGTAACCCACATAAGGATGCAGGTACAGCATGCGGTACCCAAAGAATTTTAGACCAAAATCGGCGCTGAACTGATCGTTCGCATTCTGGTAGGCCAAATACTGAATTCCAACGTTGGCATGCCAAGCGCCCGCAATATGCGCATCCCCTTCCAATCGCGGTCCCACACCGTTGCTTACCGGCAATCCTTCGTATTTGACCTGCCCCGCCTGCATTCCAAAGGAAAGAAAATCCGCTTTGCGCATTTGGGCTTGACCAAACTGGGACAGGCCCCCAACCAAGACCAGAACAGCCCCCAGGACTTTCATAGGCCAAAAGAAGGACGAAATCTTAAACACGCAACAAAAGTAACGAGCCTGCAGGCAGGGCCGAAGGTTTAACCGAAATTTGCAACCCATGATTTATCGTACCCTCCTAGGTTATTTCAAACCCTACGGCCCTGCCGTCCTGCTCACCTTTGGCTTGGCCGCCGTGAACCAGGTTTTCTCCTTGCTGGACCCCTTAATCCTTCAAAAAATCATCGACCGGATCGCGGTTGCTGCCAAGGAAGGACGGCTTCAATCGTGGACCAACCAAGATTTTTTTGAGGCGGCCGGGATCTTGGTCTTGGCGGCCCTGGGGGTGGCCATGGTCAGTCGTATCGCCAAAAACCTGCAGGATTACATGGTCAACCGAATCACCCAGCAGGTCGGGGCCCGCATGTACAGCGACGGCCTAAGGCATGCCTTGAGCCTTCCTTACGAAGATTTTGAAGATGCCCGCTCGGGGCAAACCCTGGGCATCCTCCAAAAGGTGCGCGCCGATGTCGAAAAACTGGTGTCTGCCGTCATCAATGTCCTCTTTACCTCCTTGGTTGGGATTGTCTTTGTGATGGTGTACGCGTTGAACGTGTACTGGGTCATTGCCCCTGTTTACTTTTTGTCCATCCCTCTTTTGGGGGTTTTGAGTTCCTTTTTGAGTCGCAAAATCAAAGCGGTCCAAACCGGTATCGTTAGCCAGACCACCGAACTGGCCGGGGCCACCACCGAATCCCTTCGCAACATCGAATTAATCAAAAGCCTGGGGCTTATTAACCAAGAAGACAGCCGTCTACGTCGGGTGACCCAGCGCATTTTGGATTTGGAACTCACCAAAATCAAATACATGCGCAGCCTAAGTTTCGTGCAGGGAACCTTTGTGAACCTGATGCGGAACCTCATCGTGTTGATGATGCTTTACTTGATTTTCAAGGACAAAATTTCGTTGGGGCAATTCTTTTCCTTGTTCATGTACAGCTTCTACATTTTTAATCCCCTGCAGGAATGGGGCAACGTCCTGCAGATTTTTCGGGAAACCGAGATCTCTTTGCGTCGTTTTGAAGACCTCATGGCCCGATCACCCGAGCCCCAACCCCTCAATGCGCAACCACTGGGACCTGTAGAATCTATTCAATTCCAAGATGTTACCTATCGACACCGCAGCGCCTCCCAACCGGCGGTTGAAAATTTAAGCCTCCACTTGGAACAGGGCAAGACCTATGCTTTTGTGGGGCCCAGTGGGAGCGGCAAGACGACCCTGATCAAACTCCTGCTGGGGCTTTACCAACCCCGCAGCGGTCAGATCCTCATCAACGGTGTTCTTTCAACCGAAATCAACCCCAACGACCTGCGCTTGTCCACCGGCCTGGTGGCCCAGGATACCCAACTCTTTGCGGGGACCATTGGTGACAACCTTCGCTTTGTGGCACCGGAGGCGGATGATGCGGCCTGCCTGCAGGCCATGGAACAGGCATCCTGCACGGGCTTGCTCCAAAGGGCCCCGCTGGGCCTCGATACCCCCATTGGCGAAGGTGGCGTGAAATTATCAGGGGGCGAGAAACAAAGACTGTCCATCGCCCGGGCTTTGCTGCGTCGCCCCTCCCTCTTGGTCTTTGACGAGGCGACCTCGGCCTTGGATTCCATCACGGAGGAAGGCATCACCCGTACGCTTCAAGAACTCTCGACCTGGCGCAAGCATACGGTCATTTTGGTGGCCCATCGGCTGAGCACGGTCATGCACGCCGATCGGATTCACGTGATGGAAAAAGGCCACCTGGTCGAATCCGGTACCCACAACGAATTGGTGGAAGCCCGGGGACTCTATTACGCCATGTGGCGTCAACAAATCGGCGAGCGACGCGAGAGCCCTCTCATTGCCTAGGCCTTATCTTTGAACGATGAAAAAAATCCATGTTGCAAACCCCGTTGTTGAATTAGACGGCGACGAAATGACCCGCGTGATTTGGGCCGAAATCCGGAACAAACTCATCCTACCTTACCTCGAACTGCCCATCGAATACTACGACTTGGGCATGGAATCCCGGGACGCCACCAACGACCAAATCACCGTGGATGCTGCCAAGGCCATCCTCAAACACCGCGTGGGCATCAAATGTGCTACCATCACCCCGGACGAGGCCCGTGTTCAGGAATTTGGACTCAAAAAAATGTGGAAATCCCCCAACGGGACGATTCGTAACCTCCTGGACGGGACCGTTTTTCGGGAACCCATCGTTATCAAAAACATCCCCCGCTTGGTACCCAATTGGACCGCGCCCATCTGCATTGGCCGTCATGCCTTTGGGGATCAATACCGGGCCACCGATGTGGTCATCAAGGGTCAAGGCAAATTGACCATGCGCTTTGAGGGCAGCGACGGCACGGTGCAGGAATGGGAAGTCTATCAATACCAAGGTGACGGCGTGGCCTTGGCCATGTACAATACCGACGAGTCCATCCGGGGCTTTGCAAGGGCTTGTTTTAACCAAGCCTTGCTCAAGGGATGGCCCCTCTACCTCTCCACCAAAAACACCATTCTCAAACAATACGACGGCCGTTTCAAGGATATTTTCGAAGAAATCTACCAAGCAGAGTTCAAAACCCAAATGGATGCCCAAGGCACCGTTTATGAACATCGCCTAATTGACGATATGGTGGCCTCGGCCCTCAAATGGCACGGGGAATTTGTCTGGGCTTGCAAGAACTACGACGGAGATGTTCAATCCGATACCGTGGCCCAGGGTTTTGGGTCGCTGGGATTGATGACCTCGACCCTCATCACCCCGGACGGTCAGACCATGGAAGCCGAAGCAGCCCACGGAACGGTTACCCGTCACTTCCGGGAA
>RFPG01000096.1 GCA_009926245.1 Sphingobacteriia bacterium
TGAGGCGGGCGAAATGACCAAGGATTTGGCCGTCTGCATTCATGGTAACAAGGTTCGTCACGGCGAGCATTACCTCTACACCGAGGAGTTTCTGAACAAACTGGATCAGCGACTGCGAGCCAAGCGCGTTGCGCTCTAATTCCAGAGCTCCCATTCTAGATCACTCTTTCCAGAGCTCCAAAACATGAGCTCCACTGGAGGATTGACCTCTTAGATATCCTTCGATGCCAGCGGCAGGGTATCGACCGCCTGTTTGGTCGGAACCGGACTAAGACGGCGGAACAAGGCCGTGTAAAGCACATCGCCCGTCAAGGCCATGGGCAAGAAAGGCAATCCGGCGACCAATGCCGAAACCCATCCCCCTACGGTCGCAGGGTACATCCCACCCCACAACCATACCGCGCTGTTGGAAACTCCAAAGAAAAGGAGCGACGCCATGGGCACCCGTAATAAACTCGCAGACCAGGAAGGGCGATGACCCCAAGGCCCCATCAAGGCCAGAAAACCATAGGTTAAATACAAAACCCAAACACCAGGTTGGGCTAAATAGGTCAAATTCTGGGCCGTATCCATGTTATAGAGCAGGCTGTTGACCGCCCAGTCTCCCCCCAAACATGCCAAAAACAAGACCAGGCCCAGGGTGAACTTGGACGAAACCGACGACCAACGATGCAAATTCCAGGCCAAGGCCAGGGTCGGCGCAAAGTTGACCGGATGCGGCAAAATTCTAAAAAGAACGACCACCAATACCAGGACTGCGGCAGGCCATTTGGCGAACAAGGAATTCAAACGAGTTGAGAATGGTTGCATAGAGTGGGGGTTCAAGCGAAAGGCAAGAAGTGCAAATTTACCCTTCTTCGGCTTATTCCGAACGATGGGCAGCCGCCCGCATGCTTTGAGCCAAGTCCGGACCCAAATAAGCCTCGATCCGGTGATGCACCCCATAAATCAAAGGGGTCATGACCAAGGCAGCGGCCCATTTGAATGCGTAATTCAACAAGGCGACGGACATGACACTATCCAACGGCCAATCCGCCCCCCAATAGAAGGCAATGTAAAGAACCAAAAACGAATCGATCGCCTGGGATACCATGGTGGAACCGGTGGCCCGTAGCCAAAGGCGTCCCTCCCCGGTGGCTTTTTTGATGCGCTGGAACACCCACACGTCCACCAACTGTCCCACCAAAAAAGCCGTGACCGATCCCAGTATGATCCAAAGTCCCTGACCAAAAACGGCGCTGTAGGCCACTTGAAAATCCGGCACACCCCTCGAAAGGGCCGATGTACGCCAAAAATCAGCGGGAGGAAGCAGCAAACTTCCGTAAATCATAACAAAGGAATAACTAATGCAAAGTGCTGCAAATGAACTAAATAGAACAACGATTCGACGCCCAAAATACTCATTGATGAGGTCTGTCATCACAAAGACCACCGGCCACAACAAGACCCCTGCCGTTAAATTCATATCCCCCACGACCCCGTCCTTCTTCCAACCCAACAAATCACTGAGCGAGAAAATCTTGACCCCAATAAATTCTGCCAACAAGGCATGGGTCAAAAAAACAAATCCCAAAACCAAAAACAAGATGATTTTGGGCAGGGGCCAGGAGCGGTCGGGTGTTTTGTTCATACGAAAAAATGCGAAGACCCTGCAACCGAAGCAGTCGTGGCTATTCGTTCTTTGTGCAAAATAACACCTCTTGCTATGGAAAGTTTTGTGGTCTACAACCCTGTTCGCCTCAAATTTGGTGAAGGCGTCACCGATGGTTTAGCGTCCGACCTGCTAGAGCATGGTCTCCAAAAGGTTTTGGTTCTGGTGGGCAAAGGCTCGGTTCGCCGCAGTGGTTTATTGGATCGGCTGCTGGAACAATTGCGGGAAAAGGGTCTTGAGGCCGAGGTTTTTGAAGGGATTCGTTCCAACCCCGTTTACGAGGATGCCGATCGCGCCGTTTCTCAGGCCAAGAGCATGGGAGCCCAGGCCCTGCTGGCGGTAGGAGGCGGTTCGGTGATTGATACCGCCAAGGCCGTGGCCGCCGGGTATTTTGTCGAGCATTCGGTTTGGGATTTTTATGCCGGTGGAGCCCCTAAGCCCAGCCGTGCCCTCCCCCTTTTTGTCGTCCTCACCCTGGCCGCAACCGGAACCGAAATGAACCGGGCCACCGTGTTGCAGAACAACGCGACCGGCCAGAAACGAGGCTGGGGCAACGAACTGCTTTTTCCAAAAATTTCCTATTTGGACCCTTTGTTAACCCAAACCGTACCCCGTGATTATACCGCCTACGGGGTGGCTGACCTTATGGCCCATGCCTTGGAACAGTATTTCTCACCGGACGAGTCCCCACTCTCCGATGCCTTCGCCCTGCAAGTCCTTCGCCAAGCCATGATTTACGGCGCAAGGGCCGTTTACAACGGGCAGGATACCGAAGCACGCAGCCAGGTTTTGTGGTTGTCCACGGTCGCCCTTAACGGGACCCTGATTGCTGGCAAAAAGCGAGGTGACTTTGGAGTGCACGCAGTGGAACATGTGCTGAGTGCACGGTACGATGTCGCACACGGTGCCGGATTATCGGTGGTTTATCCCGCTTGGATCAAGCATTTTGCCCCTCGAATTCGGGCTAAACTCGAGGCTTTGGAAGATGCCTGCAGTGGATGGAGAGCCACCCATCCTGACCCTCAAATCCGTACGGCCCCGGCGGTGGTCGGTGACCCGGATCTACCTTTTGTGGGCATGTTAGAGGACTTTTTTGAACAAATCGGAACGCCGACCCGCCTCAGCCAAATGGGCATCCCTGCGGAGGAATGCGAGCCCTTGGTGGCCGATCTCCACCGACACAACGCCACCGGTAATTATTTTGAAATGAAAGAACCCGATTGGAAACGGTTGGTTCAGATGATGTACTAAGAGGTCGATCCAAAACCCTTAGCGATACCTCGAAAACAGGTCCGAAGCAGCCCACTGGGCCTGGTGCAGGGCCTCGTGTTGGATTCCTGTGGTGACCCCCCTTTGGTGTAAAGCCCGTATCCACCATTCGGTCGGCACATTGCCAACCAATTCATCCTCGGCAAAGGGACAACCACCGTACCCCAACAAGGCACCCTCCAAGCGACGACAACCGCTGTCCAGGGCTGCCAAAATTTTGGATTCGACCTTGGATGGGTGGGCGTGCAGGTGGAGGCTGAGTTGGAGGTCCGGAAAAGCCTGTAGAACACGGGCATGCAGTGATTCAATCTCGGTAGGCAAGGCCAGGCCCACCGTATCACTGAGGGAGAAATTGCGAATGCCTACGCTGACCAAACGCTGAATCCAATCCAAAACCAGCTCCTCGGAATAGGCGTCCCCGTAAGGATTCCCAAAACCCATGGACAGATAAACCCACAATTCACGTCCCGACCTGTTCACCGCTTCGGCCCAGGGTTGAATCATGCTATAGGCCTCCTCACAGGTCCGACGGGTATTGCGCTTTTGGAAGGTCTCGCAGACCGAAAAAGGATACCCGACCACCGAAACCGCCTCGTGTTCCAAGGCCTGTTGTAGCCCTGTATCGTTGGCCACCACCACCGAAATACGGGTTTTTGAAGTGCTGCGATCCAAGGCCCTTAGGACCTCCGCGCTGTCCTTCATCTGAGGAACAGCGCTGGCGGAGACCATGGAACCCGCATCCAATACATCAAACCCCACCCCCATTAGTAGTTGCAAATAGCTGATTTTGACCTCTGTAGGCACCCAATGCCGAAGACCCTGCATGGCATCCCGGGGGCATTCGACCAGGGTGTATTGATTTTGGTTCATTCCTTTCTTGTTGAACCGTGGCCTAAGAAATTTGAGCCCTGCCGGTCCTTATTTTGCAGTCCCTAAAGTACAAACAGGCCAGGATGAACGAATTGGAACCTGAAATTCAGCAACCCGAAAACTCGGGCGAATTGACAACGCCGGAAATCACGCAAGAATCCGTCTTGCCGACCCCCCCTCAAGAAACGATCGAAGCCTTGGTCGACGAGGAAGACGAACTTCTTTTGCCCCGCGAGGAAGAAGCCTTGCCGGAATACCATGCCATGGACCTGGAAGGTCTCTTGACCCATTTGGGTGATTCCGTCAAAAAAGCAAATCTGGAAGGCGAGCATCCCAAGATTCGCTTGATCAAAGCTCAGATTGACCATTGGTTCCAAAAGTTGAAGGCCCAACAGGAACTCGAAAACCTGGAAGGCGACCAAGAGATGACCCCGGTCGCCCATTCCCCCCTGTTTCTTTTGTACCAGGACTTGTGGCAGCGTTACCAAACCCGGCGTCAACAAGAAAAACAAGAGAAAGAGGCCATCATGCAGGCCAATTTGGTCCTCAAAAAAGCCATGCTCGAGGAGTTGCTCCAAATTGTAGAACAAGAAGAGCAGGGCAAAGTGGGCCTGAACGATCAACTTAAAGACCTCCAAAATCGTTGGAAAGAATGTGGGCCGGTGCCAGCCGATCAACGACAGGAATTGTGGAACCGCTACCATTGGCTCCACGATCAATTTTATAACAACTTGAGAATCAATCGAGAACTCAAGGAATTGGACCAAATCCGTGCCCAAAACCTGGACGCCAAAACCAAACTTTGCGAGAACCTCGAAATCCTGGTTCAAACCTTGGGCGATTCCAAGCCCAATTGGAATGCTTTGACCCAGACCATCGAACTCCTTCAACAAGATTGGCGGGGCACAGGCCCCGTTGCCAAGGACAAGCAAGAAGCTGTTTGGAAACGCTTCAAAGCGGGCTTGGATGCCTTTTATTCGGCTCGCCTCCAGCACTTCAAATCGGTCAAAGCCGAAATGCAGGTCTTGGCGCAACAAAGGGAAATTTGGTGCAAAGAAGCCGAGTCCTGGCAGAGCTCCGAGGATTGGAAGGGCGGCACCCAGGCCCTGGTCAATCTCCAAAAAGCATGGAAAGAGGCCCCCGCCCTTCCCCGAAAACTATCGGACAAGTATTGGAATCGTTTTCGCCAAGCCTGCGATGCCTTCTTTACCCGCAAAAACGAATTCTTTGCGGAGGAAAAATCCAAACAAAACGAAAACCTTCAACGAAAGGAGGCCTTGGTGGCCGAACTATCGGCCTACCAAAGCACCGGAAACCCCTCGGAGGACCTGGCCTATCTCATGCAAATCCAGAAAACCTGGGGAGAAATCGGTTTTGTGCCGATGAATCGGAAAGAAGCCCTGCAGACCCAATTTCGTTCACTGACCAACGCTTGGTTTGATCGTCTCAAGGTGGACCGGGATGCTCAACGGGACGCTCAATACCAAAATCGCCTCGAAAAGATGAGTCAAAATCCCGGGGGCGATAAGGAAATCAGCCGCGAGCAGACCCAAATCCAGTACAAGGTCAACGACCTGCGCAAAGAAATTGATTTGCTGGAAAACAACCTCGGTTTTTTTGGACGATCCAAGAACGCCGACCTCATGAAGAACGAAGTCGAAAAGAAGATTCAAGGGCTCAAGGCTCAGCTCCTTCAGGCCGAAGCCAGGCTTCGACTCTTACGCCAGTCCCGAACCGAAACCAACCCGAACCGAAAATAAAGGGACCCCTTCGGGTCCCCGTCAAGAATCGTATTTGCCCAACAACTTCAACAAAACTTC
>RFPG01000097.1 GCA_009926245.1 Sphingobacteriia bacterium
GGTTAGGGCAATAATGCAGGGCCTCAATGCAATCCAAGGGCGTTTCGCAATCCGGGCAATACCGAGGAAATTGAACGGACCGACTGCCTGCAGGTCGCCATTCGGGATGGACGTCGGTGATTTTGGGGATGATATCCCCTCCTTTTTCGAGGCTTACCGTGTCTCCAAGGTGGAGGTCCAAGCGGTGTATTTCGGCCTCGTTGTACAAGGAAGCTCTTTTGACGATGGTACCGGCCACTTCAACCGGCTCAAGGCAGGCCACCGGGGTCACGGCTCCTGTTCGACCCACCTGAAAAAGAACATCCAGCAGACGGGTCCGGACGCTTTGGGCAGGGTACTTGTAAGCGATGGCCCAGCGCGGTGATTTGGCGGTGGATCCCAATTCTTCGCGCTGGCCAAAATCATCCACCTTAAGGACGACCCCGTCGATATCAAAGGGTAGTTCTTGGCGTCGGCTTTGCCATTGGGTAATAAAATCAAGGGCGCCTACCAAGGGAAGAGGCCCGGCTCGGTGCTCGCAGACCGGAAACCCCCAAGCCTGTAACAAGGCCATGCGTTGGTGATGGGTTTGGTTTTTTTGTAATAAGGGGCCTTCTCCGTCCAATTGATAACACCAAGCAGATAAACGACGGTGACGGACCACCGAACTATCCAATAATTTGAGTGTTCCAGAGGCCAGGTTCCGGGGATTGGCATAGGGTTCTTCGCCGGACAAGGCCCTTTCTTGGTTAATTCGGGTCAGGTAGGCCCGGGGTAGGTAAACCTCTCCTCGTATTTCCAAGGGTTCGGTGGGCGCATCCGGCCCCAGTCGTAGAGGCAGGGCTTCGATGGTCCGAACATTGGCCGTGACATCATCCCCCTGAACGCCGTCACCGCGGGTCACCGCGTATTGCAAGATCCGATCTTGGTAATGGAGGGAAAGAGCGACCCCGTCTATTTTGAGTTCAATGGCATAGAGGGGTTCGTACCCCAGTCCTTTCATGCATCGTTCATGAAAGGCCAAAATTTCGGCTTCGCTGTAGGTATTGCCAAGGGAAAGCATGGGCCTACGGTGTTTGCGCTGTTCAAAGCCTTCCAAAACTCCGCCACCAACTCGACGTGTTGGGGAATCGGGTTCAGCCCATTCCGGGAATTGGGCTTCTAATTCTTCTAACTCGCGAAGGAGGGCATCAAATTCCTGGTCACTAATCCGTGGTTGATCCAGGATATAGTAAGCTCGGTTATGTTCATTAAGCTGTTGGACCAATTCTTGGATTCGGTGCCTCGACGCTTCGGAAGCCGAACGATCAGCGGGGGTCACGATCTAAAAAGGCAGAAGGCTTAGGACTCGTGACCGTAGACGCCCATGGTCGCAAAACGCTCAATACGTTTTTCGATCCGGGTGGAGGGGTCCAAGGCTTGGAGCTCTTGAAGATGCCGTTTGAGGGTCGCGCGCAGTGTTTTGGCCATGCCTTCCCGATCGCGGTGGGCACCGCCCAGCGGTTCAGGAACAATTTCGTCGATGAGGCCGTGTTTTAGCATGGCATCGGCGGTTAGTTGCAGGGCCTCGGCGGCTTTTTCTTTGTGGTCCCAGCTTCGCCATAGAATGCTGCTGCACGATTCGGGTGAAATGACTGAGTACCAGGTATTTTCCAACATCAAAACCCGGTCGCCCACCCCTAGGCCAATCGCACCACCCGAAGCGCCTTCTCCAACAATCACCACGATGACGGGGACTTTGAGTTGGAACATTTCTCGGATGTTTTTGGCAATGGCTTCGGCCTGACCCCGCTCTTCGGCTTCGATCCCCGGAAAGGCGCCCGGTGTATCCACCAGGGTTACAATGGGCTTGTTGAATTTTTCAGCCAATTTCATCAATCTCAATGCTTTACGGTACCCTTCGGGGTTGGCCATCCCAAAGTTCCTGTACTGCCGCATTTTGGTGTTGATGCCTTTTTGGTGACCGATGAACATGACCGATTGCCCCTCCAAATTCGCAAAACCCCCGACAATGGCTTTGTCGTCCCCGTAACAACGATCCCCATGCAATTCGACAAAATCGGTGGTCATGTGCTCCACATAAAAGAGCGTATAAGGTCGGTCGAGGTGCCTGGATAACTGAACTTTTTGCCAACCCGTCAACTGGCTGTAGAGTTGTTTTTTGGTTTTCAGAATTTGAGTCTCCAAGGCACGAATGGGTCCGCTCACATCACTTTTGCCTTTGTCCTGAATTTGACGAAGTTTGGATAGTTCTTCCTCCAGTTCCTGGATAGGCTTTTCGAAATCCAGCCAGGCGGTTTCGGGTTTGGAAATGGCGAGGGGAGGGGTGGCCATGCTTGGTGTTTTAGTGCTTGACAAATCGAATCAGGTTACGGCCCAGCGGCCCGCGGTATTCCAAAAGATAGAGGCCGGTAGGCAGGGTTTCGGTGAAATCCAAGTCTTGGCGGCCCAGATGGGACTGGCTAAGCTCCGATTGAAGGTAAACCTTGCCGTTGGAGCCGAGAACGCGGTATTCGGCGGTTTGATCGGAGGCCGGGAATTCCAGGGTGAGGGTGCCCTTGGTTGGATTGGGATACAAGCGCAGTGCCGGCCTTTGATTGAGGTTTTCAACCGAACTACGATCCAAAGAAACCCTCCAGCGGGTGCTATCGGTCCGTGTCAAAAGGTTTTCGAAATACTCGTTGACACCGGCATGGGTGCGGCGCAGATAGATGGCTGTGTCGTTGGTTCGACTGTAAAAAATCCGCAGCATGGGTTGGAACAAGGAATCCCTTGCCAGGCTTTGAGTCAGGTTTTGGGCCATGGCCACAATGCGCTGGCTGTTGTTGGCGAAGGTAAATTGCCAGAGCGGGGAGCCCGGGGCTGACAAGGAGGTGACCTGCAAGGGGCGTATGCCATGGATTTCAAAATCCAAGGCCGTTAAACGATGTTGCGGATTTCGGATGGCAATATCCACGAAGCGTTGCACGGTATCGATCGCCAGAATTTTGGTCGAATGGGTTTGAGCCGATTGAAGACCACGAGGGAAACTGCAGGCCTGTCCCGTGTTATTGTTCATCAGGCAATTACCAAGCAAGGCTGCATCCCACACATTGAGGGTGCTGTCGCCGCTGAGGTCAGCGCATTCGCTGTAAGGGAGGAGTTGCTGAACCAAGCCGGTCAGATAAAAAGGAACATCCACGCTGTTGCGAATCGAGTCTTGATTCATATCCCCCCGGATGGCGCGTCCTGCGCAAATACCGCGGCAATCCCGGACCGCATTGCCGTAGGTCACGCCTTGACAATCAACATAGGGATTGCAGTTGGGGTATTTGCTGTATTGCTTAAGTCCGTTGCTATCGGTATAGATTCGGAGGCAAACCTGAACCCAATTGTTCAGGTAATTCATTTCAATGCGGCCGAGGGCATCGGGAGATTGATCCCAATTGACTTTGGCCGCCAGAATATAATCTCCGGTTGGAACATCCGTAATATCAATCCATTGGCAATCCAAACTCCGAGAATAAATATCCCCGCAACCGGCGGTGATTCCCATATTGCTGCAGCCGTATTTGGCGGGGATACCGGAGGGACAGGCAAGGTCCATAACACAAAACCCATTTTTGAAGCCAACCGGAATTCGATTGCCCACGGTGGGGTACAAAACATATTCAGCGTAGCCTTCGTAATGGGCATGACCGTGGCAATTCACGGTGTTAAATTGTCCGGGGTGGGTTGAAGGACTGCCGATGTAGTAGTCCGTGATGCCTACATTTCGGATATCGGTGGTAAAGCGAATGACGGTGCGATTGCCATAACCCGTTAGGCAATTTTCGGCCACCCAACAATTGCCGACATTGGCTGTGACGGTGGACCTTTGCAATGAATTTTCAAAAACTGATTGCACAAATTCCAGGTCAGGACCCGGGGGGCACAAGGGGTTCGGGTAATAATAACAGGGTCCTGCAACGGTGGCCATAGGATCGTAATTGCAAGCCGTAGAATCCATGCAGCCCGGGATAGGGCCATCGTATTGGAGACGGAAGGCGATGGGGCCGGTGCAAGAGCTGTCACCGCCAATGCGAATCCGGTAGGTCGTGGTGGTGTCCAAAAAGGCCATGACTTCGGCCCTGTTGCCGCAAGACGTTGAGGAGTCGTTAAAAAAGATGGTTCCTAAATTATCGTTGGACAGAACCGGCGCATTGCAGGTATTGTAAACCCAGATTTTGGTATTGTAACCGGTATTAGCCTGGCATGTGCTAATTCGGTAACGACCGCGGGTCGGTGCCTGGTAAGTGTACCAGGAATTGCGGACCGGGGCTGAATGATTGCCAGTGTCAATGGCCAACGCGGTGGAGCAACTCTGGGTTGGACCGCAATTGATGCTGCGAACATCGCTGTGGGTGAATTGGCCGCCGCTTGCGGTGAGGGTTCCGTTCCAGAAGAGCTGATATTGTCCGTTCCCATGACCACAGCATAGACCATCTCCGTACGAATCGATCATCGTAAAGAGGAGACACGACGTGTTGGGAATGCAGAGGGTGTCCCGGTAGGTGGTATTGGCTTGGGTAAAATACCCCGTATCCCGGAGCATCAGGACGGTCCCTGATTGGTTCTGAAGCTTGTAAGAGGACTCCCTTGGATAGTTATCGGTGCGGATCGAGACAATGAGCCGGGTGGTTCCTGTTGGACAGGATTGAGCCCATAGCCTGGACGATGCGTTCCCAAAAACCAGGGTCAACAGGGTCAAGGCGACCAGGAAACGTTGAGTAAAAGTCATAAATCAGGGGTTTTGGGGTCTCAACCCAAAGATAACCTGCTTAGGTCCCGGTCCAACCCTTGATCCAAGAGGCTATGGTGTCGGGGTAATGGGCATGCTCCAGGGCATGAATCCGATCAGCGAGGCTTTGGAGCGTGTCCCCTGCGTTGACATCGCAGCGGTATTGGGCCAGTACAGGGCCGGTATCGTATTCGCGGTCTACCAAATGAATGGTGATGCCCGAATACCGTTGGCCGGAATCCAGGACCGCCCGGTGAACATGCATTCCATACATGCCTTTTCCTCCAAAATCGGGGAGCAGCGAAGGATGCAGGTTGACAATTCGTTCGGGATAAGCCTCCAGTAAATAATCGGGGATTTTGCGCAGGAAACCCGCCAAGACAAGGGCATCCACCGCATAAGCTTTCAATTGTTGCAGGAGTTCACGGCCATCCTTCCAGCTTTGGGGACCCAAAAGCAAAACGGGGACTTTGAGGGCAGCAGCTTTGGCGACCACCGGGGCATCCGGGTTGTTGGTTACCACCAAAACAACCCGAATCTGGGGGTGGTTTTTGAAAGTCTGAATGAGGTTTTGGGCATTGCTTCCGGTCCCACTGGCCCAAACAGCGAGGCGGGTTAGGGCAGTTGCCATACCCTTGTCAACAGGCTTTGGAGGAGGTTCAACCGAGACGCTGCGGGCAGCATCCGATGCAGTTCAATGGAGGACAGGGTGTACGTGCTCCCGTTCAAGGAATTCTGACGGACGACCATGCATGTCGAGGGTCCCGTGTACAGGGGGAAAGGGGGCGCGGGGTTGTTGTCGTTTCGTAACA
>RFPG01000098.1 GCA_009926245.1 Sphingobacteriia bacterium
CAGGGTGGAGATATTGGGTTTAAAAAAACCATTGCCAAGGATGATCAAAGCCAACGCAGCGTAGAAGGTTTCGATGCTGTGGACCGATAACAAAAAATAGCCGGACGCCATCATCAGGCCACCCAGAATAATGGATCGTCGGTACCCCAGCATGCGGTCGGCGAGGAGACCGCCAATAAAAGGCGTCAGGTAAACCAACCCCAAGTACGTTCCGTAGATATCGGATTTTGTTTTGGAGTCAAAACCCATCCCCCCGTTGTTCCAGCCATCGAGCATGTACAGCGAGAAAATGCCAAGCATGAGGTAGTAGCCGAATCGTTCCCACATTTCGGTGGCAAACAGGTACCATAAACCGGTCGGGTGGCGGTCAGAAGCAGAGGATTTAGTGGAGCTCATAAGGAGGTTTGGAAGTGAAACAAGGCCCCCAAGGGGCACGCGGTTGTGAAATTAAGTGAAAACCCGTCAAATTGACCTTTTGCGGCCCGCCCTGCGATAGGAATAGGACCTTCTGAGGTAGAAATAGGTCGTTTAGAGGTTTTTTTGAAGGAAACCGGTGATTTTGGTAAACAATTGGAGGCGGGTCTTGCCCCCGCTGATGCCGTGGTTTTTGTCGGTGTAGGTGATGAACTCAAAGTCCTTGTTGAGGTCCACCAATCGCTTGGCCATGACAGCCGCGTTTTGGTAGTGCACGTTGTCGTCGGCGGTGCCATGGATTAATAGGTAATTCCCAACCAGTTTGGCGGCGTGGTTTTCCGGCGAGTTTTGGTCGTAACCATCGGGATTCTCGGCGGGGCTTCCCAAAAAACGTTCGGTATAAATCGAATCGTAAAAGCGCCAGTTAATAACCGGGGCCACGGCCACGGCGGCTTTGAAAACATCGGCGCCCCTGGTTATCGCCAGGGAACTCAGGTATCCCCCAAACGACCAACCAAAGATCCCGATCCGTTGGGCATCCACCCAGGGTTGCTTGGCAAAATATCGGGCCGCTGCAATCTGATCATCGCATTCCAATTTGCCTAATTGGCGGTAGGTTGCTTTTTCGAATGCGGCACCACGGTAACCGGTACCCCTTCCGTCCACAGAGGCGACTACATAGCCCAAGGTGGTAAGGTATTGAAACCACATATAGTATTGACCCAGGGATGCATCCACGGTTTGGCTCCCGGGACCACCGTAAACGAACATCAAAAGGGGGTAGGTTTTTTTGGGGTTAAAATTCTGTGGTTGAATGACATAGGCATTTAGCAGGGTGGAATCGGCCCCGGGCACCTGCAGCAGGTTTTTTTTGCCGAGCGGAGCACTGCGTAGTTTCAAAACCAAGGCTTGGTTGTCTTGGAGAACCCGTATTTCTTCGTCCCTTCGATGAAGGCTGACCCGAAGGGGTTGGTCTATTCGGGTGTGTTGCAACACATGGTAATCGTAGGTTGGGCTAAAGCGTGCGGTCGTTTTTCCGCTTTCTTGGCCTAGCATGGTCGCGGAGGGTACCGGTTGGGTTGGGGCTGATGTGGTTGGCTGCAATTCGGGGAGCTTGGCCCGAAAGACTTGCCTTTCCATGGGGGTTGGAGCCGCCAATCCGTAGTAGAATTCATTGCGTTGGGGATCGACTCCGTAGAAATCAGTGAGTTCTTGGCCATCGGGTGTTAGGGGCGCCACTTCTCGGCCCTGCATATCGTAGAGGTAGAGGCGTTGAAATCCACTGTGTTCGCTCGAATGAATGAAATAACTTCCATTGTCCAAAAAGACCAAATGATCGTGAAGGTCCACCCAGGTTTTGGATTGTTCCCGTCTTAGCAAACGGCGTTCCCCTGTTTCGCGGTCGATCAAGGAGAGATCCAGACGGTTTTGGGCCCTATTCATGGTTTGAACCCAGGCCAGACCGGCATCTTTGGTCCAGCCGATGCGGGCCAAGTAATGGTCGGCATCCTCCTCGATCCTTGGATCCTCGGCAAGGACGCAGCGAGGTTTGGGTTGGTCCATTTCAAACATCCACAAGCTAACCGCCGCGTTGGGCTCCCCTGCTTTGGGGTATTTGAATTTCATTTCTTGGGGGTATAGATTCCCTTCGTAGAGTGGGATACTCATTTGAGGAACCTTGGATTCGTCAAAGCGCAAGTAAAGGAGGGCTTTGCTGTCGGGTGACCAGGCAAAAGCCCGGGTTAATTCCAATTCCTCTTCGTACACCCAGTCTCCGTGTCCGTTGATGATTTGATTGACTTGACCATCCCGGGTGATTCGTCGCAATTGCTGGTGTTGCAGGTCTTGGATATACAAATCGTTGGAATACACAAAGGCCAAGTAGCGGCCGTTGGGGGAAAAGGCGGGAGCCATGATTTTGGCGCCGTCCATCAAAGGAACCAGGCTTCGGTTTGATCGGCTCCATACATAGTAAACGGCTTTGGAAGAGTACCGATAAACGGATTCTGCATCGGTCGCCAGCAAAAGCACCGATTCATCCGGGGAGAGTTCCACGTCTTCCCAGGCCAAACCCTGCGGGTATTCAGGGCTTCGTAACCAGGAATCTCGGAGCAGGGTATCGGTGACTTTCCCGTCTTCGTAAGCATAGATAAGCAAGGCGTTTTCGTTCAATGAATCTCCGATTCGTTGATTGTTATAGTAATGAATGCCATCCTTAAGAGATTCCATGAACCCGGCACCTCGTTGGGCGTATTTGCCGGATGCAAAGATGGATTCCAGACTCAGTTGGTCTTCGGCGGCCGGGGCATCAGGAATGCTGTTTTTGCCTGCTCCACTGGAAGCTCGTCGGGATTGAGCCCAAGCGGGATCCGATGCCAGCCCTAGGGTTAGGATTAGGTTGAAGGAGAAGAATGCGAAACGAAGAAATGGGTTCAAGGCGTGGGGATTAGGTGAAAAGCGAGGAGAGATCAAAGATTCCATTGGGCCTGGAGTAGGAAAGCGCGGGGTGGGCCCAAGTTACCGGGAACCACGGCGTAGGCTCGGTTGAAGGCATTGCGCACAAGGGCCGAGATTTTGAATTGTTTTTGAAGTTGAAAAGCCATGCGCAGATCGACGATCCAATCGCCTTGGTTGTTTTCGTCTCGAAAGGTTCGGGTTCCGGGGATAAACGAATAAAATATATCGTCGATTTTGAGCATAAAGCTGTTGTACCGAAGGTTGATCCCCGCCTGCATTCGCCCTCTTTCCCATAACAAATCGGAACGCCACAGGTGTCGGCTGCGGTATTTGAGAGTGTCTTTTACGATATAGTCCGGTTCCGACGGAATAGGCATGGCAAATTGGGTCGGTTGGGTGAAGGTATAGCCCATCATCCAGCGGAGTGTGTGGGTTCCGATGCGGGCTTGACCTTCGGTGCCGGCTTCAAAACCCCACATGACGGCTTTGGTGTTCAAGAGATTGATCGCTTTGAACCCGTCACCATCCGGCCATAAACGGAAGCTAAATTCGATCATATCCGTATAGCGGGTATAAAAGGCAGCGATATCCAAACCGCCCACCACAGAACCCTTTTTGTAGCCTTGTCGCAATCCGATTTCGCTGCTCCATCCTTGTTCGGGTTGCAAGGTTGGGTTCGGAAGAACCTCCACCGCGCCGCCGACTGCCCGAACATAGCGCTCGGCCACCGAAGGAGCGCGGAAGCCTTGCCCTACCGAAGCGCGGAGGTGGGTGGCCTTGGCCAAGGCGTAGGTCATGCCCGACCGAAAAACGGGGAATCGAATCAAGGGATCGGATTCGATACGGGTTGATTCAAAACGGCCTCCAAGGGAGAGGCCCAAGCGTCCGGCCTGTACATCCATTTGGGTGTAGAGGGCGACGGATCGGCTGTTGCGATCCCCGTACAGGCCTTGGCTTTGGACATTGTTATGAAGATAGGTAACGCCGCTGTTACTAACCCAGGTCGATTTGCGGGGGCCTACAAAGCGTCTTTGAAATTGATATTCGTGGTAACGCATCAAACCGCGCACATTGCGATCGCTGTCGCCCATGTTTTGGGTGAGGTACCAACGATTTTTGAGGGTATGGTTGTTGCCCCAGGGGTCGGTGTAACGCAAAACCGGATCCAGCATCGCTCGACGGCTGAGCAGGGTATCGTTGGTCCCGGAGGCGGGAAAATGCGCGGAATCGAGGTTGTTCCAAAAAAGAAAATTTCCGATTTTTTCGGTCATGAAATTGCCAGCCACGCTGAGCATGAGTTGGGGGCTGAGTCGGTAACGAAGGGCGGTATTGGCTCGGATTCGGTTGCTGAATTCACCAACCCTGAAGCCAGGGTCTGTGAGGGCCATGGCGCCGACGGTCCAGTCAAGGCGACCGGAATTTTTTTGGTAATAACCATTGATGCCACTTTGGAGGGGCATGCGGCCGGGGTAGGGGTCGGTGTAGCGCGACGGGGGATGGTCGAAACCAAGAGCATAGGTTTGAAGCATGCCGCTGGGTTGAGTCCCCGGCCATTGGCTTCTCAAATGGATGGCACCACCCAAGGCCCCACTCCCAAAAAGCACCGAGGAGGCGCCCTTGATCACTTCGATCTGGGAAAGGATTTCCATGGGCATGAAGGCCCATCGGACATCGTTGGCATCGGCACTAAGCAAAGGCATTTCGTCCAAAAGAACCTGAACCCGGCTACCTGCACCATAGCTAAACCCGGAAGTCCCTCGGATATTGGCTTGACCATTTACGATGCTGACCCCAGGCACTCGATCCATGGCATCGTCCAAGCGGGTTAAATTGTTTTGTTGGAGGAGTTCCGGTTTGAGAATTTGCATGGACACCGAAACTTCGCTGAGTCGTTGTTCAAAACGGCCGGCGCTGATGACGACGGCGTCCAGGTCCATGGTGACCGGTTCCAATACAATATCCATGGCCTTGATGGCTTCCTTCGCCGTAGCGGACGGCACCCAAATCCATCGTGTTTGGTAACCGATGGCGCTAACCCTCAGAGAACAACCCGGGAGGACGCGGAGTTCGTAGGTCCCGTCGAGGAGGCTGGCGGTTCCCGCGGTGGTTGGTGGGGTCGTAAAGTCCTTGGCGGGGCACATCCATTGCAGATTGGCCCCGGGCAGGGGGCTTTTCAACACGCGATCCATGACTTTGCCACGAAGCACACCACCCGGTTCCTGGGCCTGGGTTGCCAAGGAGGCCAATCCCACCAACAAGGAGGTCAACAAGGAGGTCAGCAGGTTTCGGCGCAGCGATTCGCCGCCCCATGGGCCAAGCGTATTTAGAGTTGCACGGTCCATTGAATTTGGAAATTACGTTGTTCCCCGATATTGCCCGGTACAGGCATCCAACTCCTGTTGAGGGCATTGCGGACGATGAAATTAAAACGGTAGCGTCCCTGATACCCGGTCCAACCAAGCCTTAGATCCACCATCCAATCCCCGCGCCGGGTTCGGATGCGGTGGTCCAGCAGTCCCGGTATAAAACGGTAATAGTCCTTGTCAATATTCAAGGGAATGGAATTGTAACGAACTTGGCTTGTCCAGGTCCAGGATCCCTTATGGACAGAAAATTCAGCCCGTAACAAATGACGATAACGGTACTTGAG
>RFPG01000099.1 GCA_009926245.1 Sphingobacteriia bacterium
GCAAGGTTTCGGGGGCCGATACAAAGCCGATGGTGCCTTGTTCGCTGACAGGCACAGCCAGGAGGAGCGGTGTCTCGCTGGCCTTTGAGGATGATTTCCTCACCAAGGTGAGGGTGCAGGTTTGGCCCGCTGAGGCTTTCAAAGCCTTTTGGAGCTCATCAAAAAAACGAACTTGAAGGCCATTGACCGCGACGATGGAGTCCCCGGCTTGAAGGCCGGCTTTTTCGGCGGGCATCCCGGCCACCACTTCGCCGACCGCAAAACGGACGCGTGGCATGAGGTACAGGGGTTTGGCTTGATCCAGCCATTTGTTGGCAAAATCTTGGGGCATTCGCAGTTGGACTTGGTTGCCCTCCCGAATCAGGGTCATTTCGGGAGGACCGTTGGTGAGCCAACGGGGGTCGTAGACGTCTTCGACGTAGCGAATGGGGGTGCCGTTCAGGGCGACCAAGCGATCGCCAGGTTGAAAGCCCAGGCTTTCGGCCCATTCGGTGGGTGCCAAGCCGTTTTTGAGCCCCTGGACCGGGGTTTTTTGTTCTCCCCAAACCCAGAGGATCATCGCAAAAAGCAAAATCCCAAGAATAGCGTTGACGGTCACCCCGCCAATCATGACAATCAGGCGTTGCCATGCTGGCTTGGAACGAAATTCATCCGGACGAGGGGGGGCGGCCAATTGTTCCTTGTCCACCGATTCGTCGACCATGCCGGCGATTTTTACATAGCCGCCGATGGGGAGCCAGCCCAAGCCAAATTCGGTATCGCCTCGACGAAAAGAGAAGATCTTTTTGCCCCAGGCGTCAATGAAAACATAGAATTTATCAACCCGGATCCCAAACATGCGGGCTGTGAAGTAATGCCCCCATTCATGAAGTAAAACCAAAATACATAGACCCAAAATCAATTGGGAAGCCATAATCAATACATCCATGGGTGCGAAGGGTTGGGGTCGTTGGTGGGCGGTTTGGGTCGGCTAAATTAGGGGTTCTTGGGCTTATCCCCTGAATAATAGAAAGCGAATCGTAGGTTTGTTCCATGATGGACCGCGATGCCCTCCTTCAAATGATGGGGAAAATTTGGAATGCCTATGGGCTGCGTTTGGAGCAGTCTTTTCGGGAGGCTGGATTGCCCATGAATGCTGAGCAATATCGTTTTTTGAAGGTGGTTCACGAACGACCGGGTCAGTACCAAGAAATCTACGCCCGTTTGTTGGGCCGCGATCGTTCCAGCACGACCCGAATGATTCAGAGTTTGCATCGACGGGGTTGGGTTCAACGAAGCCTGGACAAGGAACAATCCGGGCCCGAATCGCGGGATACCCGGGTCAAACGCATTCGCCTGACGGAAGAAGGCGAAGCCATTTTGGCGAAGGCGGTTCAACCGGCGATGTCAGCTCTCTTTCCGGCTTGGGAGAATTTCCCAGGAGAGGAAAGGGAGGTCCTGGAGCAATTGCTCAAAAGGATTTACATCAATATTCAATAAAGGAAATCCAAAGGAAGGACCCCAGAGGAACCCCAAAGGAAGGACCCCAGAGGAACCCTGGGGGGCTTGTTCAAGGAAGGAGCAGGATTTTTTTGGAATAGACGCCGTAGGCAGCGGTTACCTCCACACGATAAAATCCAGCGGCAAGCCGGTATTCCAGTCCTTCGATTCGGGTACCGGGTTGTTCCACGACCAGTACTTCCTGCCCCGAGGCATTCCAAAAGCGAACCCGATCGCAGGCGTCAAGGGGATGCAGGCCCAGGTTGAGGACCCCACGGCATGGATTAGGGTACAAAACCACGTTGCCGGGATCGGTCAACGGAGGAGGAGGTGGGGGCAAAGGGGCTCGGTAGCGATCGCGGTACCAAACTTCTTGAATCGTGGGTGGAAAAAACAAAATACTGCGTTCCAGGATCCTTAGCAGGGGACCGCGCTGATTGGTTTCGTTGGTGTACCAAGAGGTCTCAATTTCGGTGCGGGTGGGGAGGCCAACGGGGGCAGACCCTGCCAGGAGGATGCTGTCTGTGATGGTGAGGCGACTGCGAACACGCAGGCAGGGGAATTGGCCGTAGGGGGTGCGCAAAGTTCCCCAGGCATCAACGACCGAAAATCGTTGACCTTGTCGCCGTATTTCGGCGATGGTAGGGATGTTGATGCTAAAGGCAAAAGTGCTGGTATCTCTGTCCCCAAATTGCAAAGGAAAAGAGAGCATTTCGTCCGGATCGCTGTAGAAAACGGGCAGGGGGAGTCCCAAAAGACCTATACCCTGGGCGGTCTTGGCCCAGCGGTTGTTGTTCAGGTTGTAAAAATCGTACAGGTTGGTCAGAGGTAAATTAAGGGAATCCAGGCCCGGAATGGGTAATTGGGGAGGGAGCCCCAGAAATTCAAAAAGGGAACTGCTGTCAGCGGTTTTTCGGCCATAATTTCCAAACAAAAGAAAATAAGGTGTTTGGGTGGCATTGACATAACGGACCACCTCGGACTCGTTGGATACCAGGGCATTCGCCAGATCCCAAGTCCTAGAGGCTCCGTTTTGACTCAAGACGAAGGAAAGGGCACTTGGATTGGTCATGCGGGCATACCGAGGGGTATCACCGGCTAAAGGGGCGCAACTGCGACCCAAAATCGGGGCTGTTTGGCCTAGAATATCGTGGGATAGGCCCAGGAAAGCGCCCAAGCCGAAGCAGAACGCCCAAAGTCGAAGGTTTAACACAAAGCGAAAATACGGAGGTTGAGTGACCTTAGTTTTGAGACAACGTATGAAAGCAGTTTATATCGTCGTGGGGGACGAGGTTCTCTTGGGACAAGTGGTGGACACCAACGCCGCTTTTTTGGGTCAGGTTTTTGGTGCTGAAGGAATTGAGTTGATATGCAAATGGACCGTTCGTGATCGAGAGAACGAAATTCGGGATGCTCTTGAGCGGGCGCAATCCTTGGCCGAACTGGTGGTTTTGAGTGGAGGGCTGGGCCCAACATCCGATGACTTAACCAAGCCAATACTTACAGAATACTTTGGTGGTAAGTTAGTTAGGGACCATAAGATAGAGCAACAAATTAGCGATTGGTTTCGTGCTAGAGGCCGAGAGCCCGGCCCTATGAACCTGGCTCAGGCCGATTTGCCCGATAATGCTCAACAATTGCACAATCCCCTGGGTACCGCTCAAGGCATGATGTGGCAAAAAAACGGGGTTACTACGATTGCCTTGCCGGGTGTCCCCTACGAATTCCAATACATCATTCAACATTCGTTGATTCCATGGGCCAAATCGACCGGTCGTCTAAGGGCCATGGTTCACCGCACGCTCATGACCGCAGGTTTGGTTGAATCTAGCATAGCCAAGAAATTGAAAGATTGGGAATTACGATGGAAACCAATGGGAATCCGTCTGGCTTATTTGCCCAGACCAGGCGTGGTTCGATTGCGACTTAGTGCTTATCCCGACGAATGGGTGGACGCTGGTTCGGAATCTGGTTGGGCCGAGACGTTGGAAAGTCGTGTTGATCAGGCCGCTGCAGAAATCCATGAACTCTTGCCCGGCCATGTTTATGGCGAAAACGAAGAGTCCCTGGAAGACCGAATCGGGTCTCTATTGCTACAATCCGGCCAATGTTTGGGCCTGGCCGAAAGCTGCACGGGCGGGGCCCTTTCTGCTCGATTGCTGAAGGTTCCCGGGGCCTCCGCCTATGTCAGGGGTGGTTTGGTGGCCTACCATAACGACCTCAAATCCGGCCTTTTGGGTGTCAAAACCGAGGATTTGAAGGCCTTCGGTGCGGTCTCCGAAACGGTTGTCAGGACCATGGCGGCGGAGGCCTGTGGCTTGCTTGGCTGCGATTATGCCGTGGCCATCAGTGGCATTGCGGGGCCTGATGGTGGATCCCCCGACAAGCCGGTTGGTACCGTTTATTTTGGACTCCACGGACCAGGTTTTTCAAGGGTTTATCATCGGTCGCTGGGCACGGGCCGGGATCTGGTCGTTGAACGCGCTGTGATGATGGCATTGTTCCTATTGTGGCGTCTCCTAAGTGGTCAAGCGATTGATGAAGAAACCACGATTGCCCCCAAAACTCCCTAAATTTGCCTCATGGCTCGATTTGAATTGGTTATGCCCAAAATGGGTGAAAGTATTACAGAGGCGACCGTGCTCAAGTGGTTGAAACAAACCGGTGATCAGGTTGCGCGGGACGAAGCGGTCTTGGAAATTGCCACGGATAAGGTTGATTCCGAGGTGCCTACACCCGTCGGTGGTCGCTTGGTGGAGGTTCTTCATGCAGAGGGCGCTGTGGTGAAGGTTGGGGCTGTTTTGGCGATTTTGGAAGACGCTTCCGAATCGACCATCCCATCCGCACCCCTTGCATCCGTTGCGGCCCCGTCCGCTGCTACCACGATGCCAGTGGCTTCCGCATCGGCTGCCCAACCAACCTTGCCGGCTGCCCCAACGGCTCCATCACCTACCGAGGTGCCCTATGTGCCCGCTCCGGTCCCCGTTTTAAATCCTGGAAGCCCGGCTCCTCCACCCCCAACGGGTCGCTTTTATTCACCCTTGGTTCTGAGCATTGCCCGTCAGGAAAACCTGCCCATGGCTGAATTGGATGCCATACCTGGCACCGGAGACCAGGGAAGGCTCACCAAAAAAGATTTGCTCAACTACCTAAGCAACGGTCGCCAAGCAGCCCAAGCCGGGGCCCAGGTGCCGTCACCTTCCCAACCCTCAAACCCTCCTCTCAGCCCTTCAACACTGGCGGCTGTTAGCGCGTTGCCCGAGGAGATTTCAGTTCGCGGTATGGTTGACCGAGAGGAGAACGGTGGTTCGGTCGAAATTATCGAAATGGACCGCATGCGTAAATTGATTGCCGAAAACATGGTGGCCTCCAAACGGATTTCGGCCCATGTAACCTCCTTTGTGGAGGCGGATGTCACCAATTTGCATTACTGGCGCGAAGAACACAAGGCTGAATTCGAAAAGCGTTTTAACGAGAAACTCACCTTCACGCCCATGTTCGTGGAAGCCGTTGTTAAGGCCATCCAGGATTACCCGATGATTAATATTTCGGTGGACGGAACCCGTATTCTCAAGCACAAAGAAATTCATATCGGCATGGCGGCGGCCCTGCCATCGGGCAACTTGATTGTTCCGGTCATCCACCATGCCGATCAACTGAATTTGGTGGGTCTCACCAAAAGAGTCAATGATTTGGCCCGCCGGGCCCGTACCGGCAAACTAAAACCCGAAGAAATTCAGGGTGGAACCTTTACCCTCTCCAATGTTGGAACCTTTGGGAATGTTATGGGAACCCCCATTATTGCGCAACCTCAGGTGGCTATTCTGGCGGTAGGCGCTGTTAGAAAACGGCCTGCAGTCATCGAAACCCCTCAAGGGGACTTTATTGGAATTCGTCACATGATGTTTTTGTCGCATTCGTACGACCATCGGGTGGTGGACGGTGCCTTGGGCGGCATGTTCGTCAAGCGTGTTGCGGAATACCTGGAGAAGTGGGATCCATCCCGCGGGATTTAGGCCACTGCTAAACCTAGGC
>RFPG01000100.1 GCA_009926245.1 Sphingobacteriia bacterium
GCACGCATGCTTTCGGCCGTTAAATCATTTTACGGGTACCTCGAGCAAGAAGGCGCCGCACTTCACCAACCCGCCGCCTTGCTTGAATTGCCTCGACTCTCCCGCAAGCTACCAACGGTCCTAAGCATCAACGAAGTCCAAGAGATGATCCAACGGGTGGACCTGTCCTTGCCTTCGGGTCAACGTGATCGTTGCATACTGGAGTTAATGTATGCCTGCGGTTTAAGGGTCAGCGAAGTGGTGGGCCTTCAGAGGGCCGATTTGATGTTGGACCTGGGATTGGTCCGGGTGCGGGGCAAAGGGAACCGCGAACGACTGGTGCCCTTGGGTTCGGAGGCGACCCAAAGCCTTCGCCTCTACCTCCGTTGGGCCGATGCCGAGCAACGCACCGCCCGCGATGGGGAAGGAACCGTCTTTCTCAGTCGAAACGGACGTCCTTTGACCCGCATGGTGGTTTTTTTGTTGGTCAAAAAACAAGCGGCCCTCTGCGGCCTCACCAAGGTGGTCGGACCCCATGCCTTTCGTCATGCGTTTGCGACCCATATGGTCGAAGCCGGTGCGGACCTAAGGGCCGTTCAAGAAATGTTAGGACATCGCTCCATTCTCACCACCGAGATTTACACCCACCTGAGCCGGGATTATCTGCGGGAGGTGGTTCAGAGGTTTCATCCGCTCAGCGGAGCGGCTCGTTCGAAGCCCCGCTAATTCGGGCCATTTCTTCTTGCAAGGCCTGAATCTTGGTCAAGGCGTCGGACTCTTTTTTGGTTTCCAGTTCAAGGACCTTGGGCGGAGCTTTGGAAACAAAAGCAGTGTTCTGTAGTTTTTGGCGAACCAAGGCCAAGAAATTTTGCTGGTATTCCAAGTCTTTTTTTAATTGGTCCAAAGCTGCTTCGGTGTTCAAAACAACTCCGGGATTCACCATGACCTTGTGCGAGCCACAAAGCAGGGCCGACCAATGTCCTTGGTCCTCCGCGCTGGAATCAGTGCTGATTCGGGTATTGGTAAGTCGCTGAATAATAGGTTCGAAATCATCCAGAAAAGCGGCGTCTTCCCCCCTGACCAGGGTCAAGGGATGCCGAACCCCCAGTTGGTTGCTGCCTTTGAAATTCCGGAGAGCCACCACCAGATCCAGGACCATCGAAGCTTGGTTGAGGTAGGCCTTGTCAAAAGAACGAGCCTTGGGGTAATCGGATAAGCACAAGAATTCCTTTTCGGCGCGTAGGTTTTGAGGGTTGCGAAAATCTTGGATGAGATGGAACAACTCTTCGGTGACAAATGGCATGATCGGGTGCAGGAGTGCCAACAAATCGCGGTAGAATTCCGCACTTTGTTCCAATACCGAACGATGAATGCGCGTGCCATATTCGGGTTTGATCATTTCCAGGTACCAGGAACAGAAATCATCCCATACTAATTTGTATATCAGGCGAATAACTTCCGATAGGCGGTAGTTTTGGTAAGCGCTTTCGATTTCATCGAGGGCCTGTCCCAAGCGTTGACCAAACCACTGCACAGCCGGTCCGGCCGGTGGGGGCGGGGTCGAGGTTTCGGGTCCCTGCTCGTGCCAGCTTAGGAGAAGTCGGTAGGCGTTCCATAATTTGTTCGCAAAATGCCGACCCTGCTCCAACTGGGATTCGTCAAAGAGCAAATCATTGCCGGCTGGAGAGCTGAACAACAAACCCATGCGCAGGCTATCGGCACCGTACTGTTCAATCAAGTCCAATGGATCCGGTGAATTACCCAGGGATTTGGACATTTTGCGACCTTGCTTATCGCGAACGATGCCTGTGAGGTACACGTCTTTGAAAGGGACTTGGCCGAGGAATTTTTGTCCGGCCATGATCATGCGCGCCACCCAAAAAAACAAAATATCAGGGCCGGTGACCAGGACTGCCGTTGGGTAGTAATAGGCTAATTCACCGGTCGATGGCTTGTTGGGTGAAGGATGAATAAAGTCCTGTTCAAAAACAGACATAGGCCATAACCAGCTCGAAAACCAGGTATCCAAAACATCCTCGTCCTGGCGCAGGTCGCTGACCGACCATTTTCCTTCGGTTTGGGCGGCCGCTTCTTGGACCGTCGCGGCCACCCAGGTCTGACCATCCGGGGAATACCAAGCAGGGATGCGATGACCCCACCACAATTGCCTTGAGATGCACCAATCCCGGCAATTTTCCATCCAATGCCGGTAGGTTCCCATGAATTTGTCGGGGAAAAGCCGAACCTCACCGTTCACCACGGCCTCCAAAGCGGGAGCGGCCATGTCCTTCATCTTCACAAACCACTGCAAACTGAGCCGGGGCTCCACCACGGCGTTGGAGCGCTCGCTGTGGCCCACCGAGGACGTATAATCTTCCACCTTTTCCAAGGCTCCTTCGGCCTCAAGCAAAGGCAGAATGGCGCGACGCGCCTCCATGCGGTCCATTCCCACCAGAATCGTTGCATGCTCGTTCAGGCGGCCCTGGGTATCCAAAATATCCAAGCATGGAAGACGATGTTTGAGACCCAATTCATGGTCATTGGGATCGTGGGCCGGTGTGATTTTGAGGCAACCGGTTCCAAAGGCGGGATCCACATAAGGGTCGGAGATAATAGGTATTTCTTTGCCAATCAAGGGAATGCGAACAGATTGCCCCACCAGATGGCGGTAGCGTTCATCATCGGGGTGAACACAGACCGCGGCATCTGCCATGATGGTTTCGGGGCGGACGGTCGCCACCGTCAAGGAGGCATCGCTCCCCACCACCTGATAACGGATATAAACCATTTTGGAGGCAACTTCCTTGAAAATCACTTCGTCATCGGCCAGGGCCGTTTGGCCCAAAGGGTCCCAATTCACCATGCGGGTACCCCGGTAGATCAGGCCTTCATGGTAGAGTTGAACAAAGGCATCCACCACCGTTCGGCTGAGTTCGGGACTCATGGTAAAGGCTTCCCGGTCCCAGTCCAACGAGGCCCCCAATTTGCGCAGTTGACTCAGGATAATGCCCCCGTATTTCTCTTTCCACGCCCAGGCATGTTCCAGAAAGGCTTCCCGTCCCAAGCTTTGTTTGTCCAGGCCTTGTTCGGCCAGTTGTTGAACCACCTTGGTTTCGGTTGCAATCGAAGCATGGTCGGTACCGGGAACCCAGCAAGCATTTTTGCCTTGCATGCGGGCTTTGCGGATCAACATATCCTGGATCGTATTGTTGAGCATATGCCCCAAATGCAGGACACCGGTCACATTGGGGGGGGGGATGACCACGGTATAAGCATCGCGATCGTCCGGTTTGCTGCGAAAACAACCGCTTTGGGTCCATCGCTCGTACCAACGGTCCTCAAGGCCCCGTGGTTGGTATTGTTTGGATTCGTTCATGGGTAGATAGCAACAAATCTACTTTTCAAAGGCCTCACAAGGGTTTTCTGTGGTCAATTTTGCAGGGTGCGATCTACACTCAAGGTCTTGGTTTGGATGATGCCCCTGTGGCTGATGTTGGTTTGGTGTACCGGACCCTCCGACCAGGAATCAGGACGTAACCTCCAAGAAGATCGTGCATTGGGCGCTCGCTTTCGAAACATTCAAGGCCAAACAGCCTATGTAGGCAAAGAAGTTTGCCGAAACTGCCATGCCGAGATATACGATACCTACATGGAAACAGGCATGGGCCGTTCCTGGGGTTTGGCTCCGGAACATTCGCGGGCCCCTTGGCAAGGCCCGCCGGCCTTGGTCCAAGACACGGTTTTGAAAATGACCTACCAGGCTTTTCGTCAAAACGGGGCCCTGTTCATACGAGAGTTTAGGCTGGACGAGGGAGGAGACACCGTGCACCAGCGCTTGGAGCGTGTTGACATGGTGGTGGGCTCGGGACAGCATACCAACAGCCATTTGCGTTGGCGAAACGGGCTGCTTTGCCAGTTGCCCATGACGTATTATACCCAGGAAGGTCGCTGGGATCTCCCGCCGGGTTACGAAAACGGGAACAACGCTCGGTTTAGCCGACCTATCGAGGCAGAGTGCATCCAGTGCCACAACGCCCACCCCGTGGCCGGAAAAGAAGCGTTCAATCATTATCTACGGGTGCCCGAAGGCATTGACTGCGAGCGTTGTCACGGGCCGGGAGCCTTGCATGTGGCCGAAAAAAGCAGGGGACAAATCATTGATACCTCGGCAGGTCCGGACTATTCCATCGTCAATCCTCGACGGCTCAGCCCTGGCTTGCAGAATGATTTGTGTAGGCGTTGCCACCTGCAGGGGAATGCGGTCCTCAAACCCGGAAAAACCTTTGCCGATTTCAAGCCGGGCATGGTTCTCAGCGATGTGTTATCGGTTTTTTTGCCCAGGCACCAGAATCACGAAGATTTTTTCATCATGGCATCGCATCCCGATCGTTTGGCCCAATCGGCTTGCCTAACCAAGGAACCCCTGGCATTGCGTTGCATCTCCTGTCATAACCCCCATCGATCGGTCCTCAAAACCGATGCGGCCGTTTACGACCGAACCTGCCATGGTTGCCACGGCGAAGGCCCCAAAAGCGCCTCATCACTCCCGTCTAGTACTGCGCCAGAATCAGCCTGCTCAGCACCGATCAAAGCCCGAATGGCACAAAAAAACCGCTGCGTGGCCTGTCACATGCCCAAATCCGGTTCCTCGGATATCCCGCACGTTCGCATCACCGATCACAAAATCCAGGTGCCCTCCCAAAACGGAAACGGTTCCTTCCAAAAATGGCCCGAGCGTGGGGCTCTCTTGGGACTTGCCTCCCTGAACGAAAGTCGACCCGACCCCATGACCTTGGCCAAGGCTTGGTTGCAATACGTGGAACGATTTGATGGTGAAAAGCAGGGTTTGGATAGTGCACGCCTGCTCTTGGAACGAACCTCAACATCGTCTCGAAAAAGCCTGTGGGTCGAAAATTATGTGCATTGGATGTACCTGTCTGGACAAACGGCTGCCTGGGATGCTTTGTCCCAAAGCCACGCCAGCCTTTTGAAACCAGAACGTTGCGATGCATGGACGGCCTATCGGTTGGGGGAAATCCTAACAATGCGCAACGATCCGGTCTCTGCGTCCGTCTACCTAAAGCGGGCCGTGGATTTGGTTCCCGGCTCCTCGGACTTTGTGCTCAAGTTGGCTTTGAATGAGTACCGCCTGTCTCGCCGGGAGGGGGCCATGCAACGTTTGCAACGATTAACGGATCGCGATCCGGACTATGTCCCGGCTTATGCGAATCTGGGTTTTATGTACTTGGAATCCGGTCAGCCCCAAAAAGCAGATGAGTGTTACAACAAAGCCTTGCGTTTGGATCCAGACCATGCCCCTTCGCTCCTGAATCGAATTGGTCTGCGCATTCATCAAGGTCAAAAAAAAGAAGCCCTGCGTTTGTTGGATGACATGCTGAAGCGCTACCCCGGGGATCCCCGGGCGCTGGCCCTCAAAAATCAAATAAAGCTTTGAATACTAATAGAATACGAATCATCTTTGGGGTGGTCTTGGTCGCCAT